>JASHYF010000026.1 GCA_030043235.1 Solirubrobacteraceae bacterium
ACATATCCCACGGCGTCGTGCGTTACCTCGAGCTGCTCAAGCTGTCCGCGCTCGCGCAGCGCCCGCCCGGCCAGAGCCTCGCCGACGCGCTCGCCGACCTCAACGCGCGCCTGCTCGCCGCCGCCACGCCCCTGCAGCGCGAGATCCTCCTCACCTCCACGCTCGACCACACGCTGCTCGGCGCCGAGGAGCCACGCTCCAGCGCGATCGTGCCCCGCGAGCAGCACTCGCTCGGCCCGTTCCTGCCTCGCAAGGGGATCGGCCTCGCACTCTCCGCCTCCGACATCCATACGTACCGCAGCTGCCCGCTGCGCTACAAGTACGCGCGCGTGCTGCGCATCCCGCTGCAGCCGACCGTGCACCAGCGCTTCGGCATCGTCGTGCACCAGGTGCTCGAGCGCTACCACGCGCAGGGCGGCCGCGCGCTCGAGCAGCTGCTGCGCCTGCTCGACGCGTGCTGGCTGCGCGCCGGCTTCGGCGAGGATGGGCTCGACGGTGAGCTGTGCCAGAAGGCCCGCCACGCGCTCACTCGCTACCACGCGAGGCTTGGTGCGCAGGCGTCGGAGCCCGTCTGGTTCGAGCGGTCGTTCTCCTTCCGGCTCGGCCCGCACCACCTGCGCGGTCGCGTCGATCGCGTCGACCGCCTCGCCGCCGGCGCCGACGCTCGCTATGAGCTCATCGACTACAAGACCTCACGCCCCAAGAGCCCCGGGGAGCTCTCGCAGGACATACAGCTGTCGCTGTACGCGCTCGCCGCCCAAGAGGACTGGCAGCTCGAGTCATCGCGGCAGGCCTACCACTACGTGCTCGACGACCTGCAGGTGCCCGTCACACTGGGGGAGCACAATGCGGAGTCCGTCAAGGAGGTCGTGCTCCGGGTCGGCGCGGGGATCCTCGCCCAGGAGTTCGATCCCACGCCCTCGCCCGCCACCTGCTCGATGTGCGACTACCGGATCGTGTGCCCTGCGGCGGAGGCGTAAGCGGGTCGCGGGAGGCGCCGGGCCGGTCTGCGCTCGGCCGGCCGGTCAGCGATCGCGCCCGCGCTGGCGCAAAAACCGCTGGAATTCGCTCGCGATGACGTCCCCCGAAGGGACCTCCTCGGACGAGGCCTGCTCCTCGCTGTCCGCCGCCTGCTCGAGGCGTTCCACGAACGCCTGGATGTCCGGGTCGCTGCGCACCGCCAGGCCTACCTGGCGTTCGTAGTCCGTCGCGGAGCTCTCCAGCTCGGACACGTCCACCGACACGCCGATCAGCACTTCGATCCTGCGCAGCAGCGCGAGCGCCGCCTTCGGGTTCGACGCCGCGGCCACGTAGTGGGGGACCGCCGCCCACAGGCTCGCCGACGGCAGCCCCGCCTGCGCGCACGCCGTGTGCAGCACGCCCACGATGCCCGTCGGGCCCTCGTAGCTGGAGGCCTGGATGCCCAGCCGCTCGAGCAGCGCCGTGTCAGACGCGTGGCCGGTCATCGCCACCGGGCGCGTGTGCGGGACGTCGCCCAGCAGCGCGCCCAGAGAGACGACCACCTGCACCCCCAGCGCCTCCGCCAGGTCCACCAGATGGCTGGCGAACGCGCGCCAGCGCAGCGACGGCTCCACGCCCTGCACCAGCACCAGATCGCGTGGCGCGCGCGGCGCGCTCGCCTCGAAGATCTCCACCGTCGGCCAGGAGATCTCCCGCGTCTCGTGCTCGCCGAAGCGGATGCACGGGCGGTTCGCCTGAAAGTCGTAGAACTCCTCCGAGTCGATGTGCGCGAAGCGCCGCGCGTGCAGGGCGGAGGCCAGGAACGACACAGCGCTCGAGGCCGCATCGCCCGCGTCGTTCCAGCCCTGGAACGCGCACACCATCGCCGGGGCTCTCAGGCCATCCGGACGCCGGTCCCAGATGAGCGGTTGCATCCGAACCACCGTACATCATGCGGCGATGCGCACCGCCACGCACACCGCCGGCACGAACGCCGATCGCCCCGCCCACGGCGCACTCGCTGCGGGCGCGGCTGCCAGCGCCCCGCACACGCAGGCTCAGACCGTCGCCACGCTGCGAGCCGGCGATCAGGTCGACGCGGTGTTCGCGTGCACGCGCAAGGAGCGCCTCATCGCGCGCTCGGGCAGCCCCTATCTGACAATCGAGCTGCGCGACGCCACCGGCGCGCTGCGCGCGCGTGCGTTCGAGCAGGCGGACGTGCTCGCCGGGCGCTTTCAGCGCGGGGAGCTCGTGCGCGCGCGCGGCCGCGTCGTGCGCTTTCGCGACGAGCTGCAGATCGAGCTGCGGGAGATCGCCAGCGCCGGCGGTGACGCCGACGCCGACCCCACGCGCTTCCTGCCCACCAGCTACCGCGACCGCGACGAGCTCGAAGGCTTCCTCGAGCACCTCGCGCGCGAGGTGTACGACCAGCAGCTCGCCGCGCTGCTCGAGTCGCTGCTCGGCGACCCGCGGCTGCGCGAGCAGATGCGGATCGCGCCCTGCTCGCTGCCCGGCGGCCACCACGGGTATCTCGGCGGCCTGCTCGAGCACACCGTCGCCGTCACCACCATCGCGCTCGAGCTGTGCTCGCTGCATCCGCGCCTCGACCGCGATCTGCTGCTGTGCGCCGCGATCGTGCACGACCTCGGCAAGACGCGCGAGTTCACCTACGGGGCGGAGATCGCGCGCAGCCGCGAGGGCAGGCTGATCGGGCACGTGCAGCTGGGGCTGCGCGTGATCGCCGAGCACGTGCCCTCCGCTCTCCACGACGAACGCCGGCTCGCGCTCGAGCACTGCGTCATGCTCCACCACGGGCCCGAGCCCTCCTCCGGACAGCGCTTCGCCACCGCCGAGGCGCTCGCGCTGTACCGGCTGAACGCGCTCGACGCGAGCCTCAAGGGCGCACTCGAGCACGGTCAAGCGAGCCTGCAGCCATGCCGATAAAGCTCTGTGATG
>JASHYF010000263.1 GCA_030043235.1 Solirubrobacteraceae bacterium
CCGCGCTCGCCGCGCCACGGCCGCCGCATAGCCCGGCGCCGCGCGCCCGCCTCGTCGCACTGCCGCGATCCGGCCATGCTCTGTGGCGCTTCGAGCGCACCCTGAAGGACTGGCGCACCATCGCTCGAATCTTGCAGCGAATGGTCTCCTCGGAGGTGCAGCGCACGCTGGTCAAGTCCCCGCCCGAGCTGTGGGCCGAGCTGAGCGATCCCGCCGCGCTCGCGCGCCACCTCGGCGAGCTCGGCGAGATCCGCATCACGCGCACCCAGCCCGAGAGCACCGTCGAGTGGGCCGGCGAGAACATCGCCGGGACCGTTTCCATCGAGCCGTCGGGGTGGGGCACGAAGGTGACGCTCAGCGTGACGCGCGAACTGCCCGAGTCGGCCGCGGCCGAACGGAGCGACGAAGGCTCCTGCGGGGCTTTCGCGGGGGCGTCTGTGGCTGGACCCGCAGAAGAGGCGCCGAGCGAGGCCCCCGCGGCGCCGTCCGTCGCAGAGCCGGCAGAGAAGGCGCCGAGCGAGGCTCCCCCGGCGCCGTCCGTCGCAGAGCCGGCAGAGAAGGCGCCGAGCGAGGCTCCCGCGGCGCCCTCCGTCGCAGAGCCGGCAGAGAAGGCGCCGAGCGAGGCGCCTGACGTGACCTCCGCGCCTGCCGTAGCCAACGCGCCGCCGAACGCAGCACTCGGCTTCGCCTCCACACCGCAGCCGGCGGCCTCGCCGAATGAGGCCGCGGTCGAGTCGGGTGCGCAGTCGACAGCGCGCCTGGGGTTCTTCGCGCGTCTGTTCCGTCGTCGCCGGAGAGGCGTCCCGCCACAGGCGTGCGTGGCGGCAGAGCCGGAGGGCGCCTCATCGGACGCATTCGCGGCGGTTCGCGAGGCGCTCGGGCCGGAGGCGTTCGCGGCGACCGATCCGTTCGCACAGCCGTCCGTGCCGGAGCCGGCGAAGGAGCGCGCAGCCATCGACACCGCTGTGCTCCCCGGCGAGGAGACTTTGCCCGACGACGGCGGTGCGGCAAGTGAGATCTCGGCGCAGTTGAAGGCCGCCGAGCAGGAGGCCGCCGAGGAGGAGGCCGCCGAGAAGGAGGCCGCCGAGAAGGAGGCCGCCGAGCAGGAGGCCGCCGAGAAGGAGGCCGCCGAGGAGGAGGCCGCCGAGGAGGAGGCCGCCGAGCAGGTTGCCGCCGAGCAGGTTGCCGCCGAGCAGGTGACGGCCGAGGAGGTGACCGCCGTTCTCACCGCGGTTCTCGACCGGCTGGGCGCTGCGCACCACCGGCCGTTCTCGCGCGCGTAGCCATCACGTGGCGCCGATCGCGCTGAGGCCGTGTCACATTCCGCCGATCGCGCTGAGGCCGTGTCACATTCGGCCGATCGCGCTGAGCCGTGTCACATTCCGCTGAACGGATTGGTCACGCGTATACCAGCGTACTCGCCGCCGTCAGATAGGTCCTCGGTAAGTACGAAATCGCAGCCCAGCGCACGAGCAGCCTCGATAACGGTCGCGTCCCGGTAGGAGACGTGGAATCGCTGACCGGTGGACATGGCTGCGAGCGACACGCCGACTGTCATGTCCTGCACGGGGAAGCGACGAAATGCGTCCACGAGCGCCGTGGCCTGCTCGTACGTGAGGCGATCCGTGCGGCTTTCGCGCGTCACCTCCACGTAGAACTCCTGCAGCACCTGAACGGATAGGCCCAGGTCGCGCGAGCCGAGCAGCGTGTTCGCGCGCGCAGCCTTCTGCTGCTCGGCGGGGTCGCGCGAGATCGCATACAGCAGGACGCTCGTGTCAACGAAGCGCACGCGCGTGGAGCTCGTTGCGAGCGAGGCGCTCGCGCGCGCTGAACCTAGCGATTTCGCTCTGTGCTCGGTGCTGCTGCGCCTCGAGTCTCGCGAAGTCGTCGTCGCGCTCGGCCAGCGAGCGCAGGTACTCGGCGACCAGGCCGCTGACCGAGCTGCCGCGCTCGGCAGCGCGGATACGTGCCGTCCGGTACACGTCGTCAGACACGGTCACGGTGATGTTGGGCACTGTGATTCACAGTATCACAGACCCACGGCCAGGTGGGAGCACAGCGAAACTGCGTTCCAGCGGTCCCGTCCCGGTCCCGTCCCTATATAAGTGGTTTGACGAAAGCGCACGCGTGCCCTGTGTTTCACGGTCTCACAGATCCACAGCCGACGGCGAGACTGGTGGCGCGCCATGTGGACGAGGACGACGCGGCAGGCACCATAAAAGCGAAGTCCGTAGACCGTAGACGACGGCGCGCGGATAACATCCTGCGCCCGATGGCCAGCAGCCCCCACGACCGGCAGGCCGACGCTGCGCTCCTCGCGGCGTCGCACGGGCACCGCAAGCCGCCGCGCCAGAAGGCGCCGGAGACCTACGAGGAGAAGCTCGCGCAGCTGCAGGAGCTGCGCGAGGCGGCGCTGCATTCCGCGCCGGAGGCGGAGGAGAAGCAGCACGCGCGCGGCAAGAAAACAGCGCGCGAGCGCGTGGAGAAGCTGCTCGACCCCGGCTCCTTCCAGGAGCTCGACACGTTCGTGCGCCACCGCACGTACGACTTCGACATGCAGAAGAACCGCCCGTGGGGCGACGCCGTGGTCACCGGCCACGGCACCATCGACGGGCGCACCGTGTGCGTGTTCAGCCAGGACTTCACCGTGTTCGGCGGCTCGCTCGGCGAGGTGATGGGCGAGAAGATGTGCAAGATCATGGACCTCGCCGCCAAGATCGGCTGCCCGGTGATCGGCATCAACGACTCCGGCGGAGCGCGCATCCAGGAGGGCGTCGTCTCGCTGGGCTCCTACGGCGACGTGTTCCTGCGCAACGTGCGCTGCTCGGGGGTGATCCCGCAGATCAGCCTCGTGATGGGGCCGTGCGCCGGTGGTGCGGTGTACTCCCCGGCGATCACCGACTTCATCTTCATGGTCAAGGAGACCTCGCACATGTTCATCACCGGGCCCGACGTGATCAAGACGGTCACCGGCGAGGAGGTCGGCTTCGAGGAGCTCGGCGGGGCGATCTCGCACAACACCAAGTCCGGCGTCGCGCAGTTCGCCTCCGACGACGAGGACGCGTGCCTGGAGGACTGCCGCTACCTGCTGAGCTTCCTGCCCTCCAACAACTTGCAGGCGACGCCCCGCGTAGCGCCCGCGGACGATCCCGAGCGCATGGACGCGAAGCTCGATCACGTCGTCCCCGACAACCCCAACAAGCCCTACGACATGCGCGACGTCGTGCGCCCGATCGTCGACGAGGGCGAGTTCTTCGAGGTGCACGAGCACTACGCGCGCAACATCGTCTGCGGCTTCGCGCGCCTGGACGGGTACACCGTCGGCATCGTCGGCAACCAGCCCAACCAGCTCGCCGGCGTGCTCGACATCGACGCCTCCGCCAAGGCCGCGCGCTTCGTGCGCACCTGCGACGCCTTCAACATCCCGCTGCTCACCTTCTGCGACGTCCCCGGCTTCCTGCCCGGCACCGCCCAGGAGTGGGGCGGCATCATCCGCCACGGGGCCAAGCTCCTGTACGCGTTCGCGGAGGCCACCGTGCCGAAGGTCACGATCATCACGCGCAAGGCCTACGGCGGCGCCTACGACGTGATGTCCTCCAAGCACCTCGGCGCGGACTTCAACTTCGCCTGGCCCACGTCCGAGGTCGCGGTGATGGGACCGGAGGGCGCCGTCAACATCATCTACCGGCGCGACATCGCCGGCAGCCCCACGCCGGATGAGCGGCGCAAGAAGCTCATGCAGGACTACAAGGCGCGCTTCGCCAACCCCTACACGGCGGCTGAGCGCGGCTACATCGACGACGTGATCGTCCCCCACGAGACGCGCCCGCGGCTGATCACCGCGCTGCGCACGCTGCAGGGCAAGCGCGAGCCGGGGCCCAAGCGCAAGCACGGGAACATCCCGCTGTAAGGGGCATGCGCGCCCGCTCCTTTGTCTCGAGCGCCCCCTCCGCCACCCCCGAGGAGGCCGCGGCGATCGTGGCGGCGATCGAGCGCTTCATGCGCGCCACCGCCCCGCCACCGCAGCAGCGCACGCCCGCGCAGCCCGACGGCTGGCACCTCGCCGCCCTGCGGGAAGGCGTCTCGCGCGACCCGTGGGCGGCCCTCGACGATCCGGCGCTCGCCGACCCCTGGATAAATACCTAAAAGTCGCTAGGCTTTAGCGCAATAGCTTTTCGCCGGTCGGCCACCAATCGACGACAGCGGCCCGGGCAGGGCATCCGGATCAGGAGGTTTTCGCACCATGGAGCCAGCTTCCATCTCTGCGCAGCGCGGCACGCTCGAGGACCCGGAGGTCCTGCAGAACGTGCCCGGCCACGTGATCCCGATCCTCGAGCGCGAGTTCGACGACTTCAAGACCGAGGCCGGCAGGTTCCTGGCTGGAGACATTCCCGAGGACGAGTTCATCAAGTTCCGCCTCAAGCAGGGCGTGTACGGCCAGCGCCAGCCGGACGTGCAGATGATCCGCGTGAAGCTGCCCTTCGGGGGCATCACGCCCGAGCAGATGGAGGCGTTCGCGGACGTGATCGAGAAGTACGTGCCGCTGAACAAGGGGCACGTCACCACGCGCCAGAACATCCAGATGCACCACGTGCCGCTGCTGGACGCCGAGAAGGCGATCCGCGAGCTGGGCGACGCGGGACTCTCCAGCCGCGAGGGCTGCGGCAACACCGTGCGAAACGTGACCGGCGACCCGTGGGCGGGCGTGGCGGCTGACGAGCTGTTCGACATGACCCCCTACGCGGGCGCGTACGTGCGCTACTTCGTGCGCCACCCCACCACGCAGGCGATGCCGCGCAAGATCAAGACCGCCTTCGACGGCTCCGAGCAGGGCCGCGCGATCGCGGAAATCCACGACATCGCGTTCCGCGCGCGCGTCAGGCAGTCCGATGATCCGGGGGATGGGAGCCCCGGGGGTGGGGACGTCATCCGCGGCGCGCAGATGCTGGTGGGCGGCGGCACCTCGATCATGCCCCGCACGGCACCCGTGCTATACGAGTTCGTGGAGCTGGACAACGGCGAGTACCTGAAGATCACCGAGGCGGTGTTCAGGATCTTCGACCGCCAGGAATGGCTGCGCGTGAACCGCGTACGCGCGCGCATCAAGGTGTTCGTGGACAAGTACGGCATCGACGAGCTGCGCCGCCAGGTGGAGGAGGAGCTGGAGGGCGAGTGGGTGTCCGAACGCGACTTCTCCGTCGAGCACCGTTTGTTCAACGACGACGAGCGCGAGTCCGCGCCGGCGCCGCCGCAGAGCTACGGGAGCCCGGGCACACACGGGAGCCCGGACACACACGACGGGTCGTGGGCCGGCGACTCCTCCGAGTTCGAGCGCTGGCACACGGCCAACGTGCGCGAGCAGAAGCAGGAGGGCTTCGTCACCGCCGAGGTGAAGGTCACGCGCGGCGATCTCACGCCGGAGCAGTTCCGCGGCCTGGCCGAGATCGTGCGCACGTACGCGGGCGGCTATGCGCGCACGACGGTGCAGCAGAACCTGCTGCTGCGCTGGGTGCGCCACGAGAGCGCCTACGACGTGTGGCGCGCGCTGTGCGAGCTGGGCCTGGGCGACGCGGGCACGCGCGAAATCAACGACGTGGTCTCCTGCCCCGGCACCGACTCGTGCAAGCTCGGGATCACCAGCTCGATGGGCCTCAACCAGGCGGTGCAGGAGCGCATCGAACAGATGCAGATCAGCGACCCGCTCACGCGCCAGATCCACATCAAGATGAGCGGCTGCCCCAACGGCTGCGCCCAGCACCACGTGGCGGACATAGGCTTCTA
>JASHYF010000264.1 GCA_030043235.1 Solirubrobacteraceae bacterium
GGCCCGTCCAGCTCGCCGGGCGCGCCGCGGCGCCCGCTGGCGTGGTGGCGGCGCTCATCGTTCGTCCCCGCCCCTGCGCGCGGCCGCTCTGCGCGCGGCGCCCGGGAACGGCAGCGCGATCGCCAGCGCGAACACGCCGAGCATCAGGCCGATCACCACGACGTTCCCCACCGACAGCTTGATGAAGTGCCATTCCACGACGTGCGCGGGATGGTTGAGGTTGAAAACCGCGCCCAGCACAGCAGCGTGTATGCCGCTCACGACGAACCTCCTCGATCGGTCTGCGCACCGCCCACGTCGAACCCCCTCGATCGGTCTGCATGCTTTTGCGGGAAGCCTAACGACGGCCCCGGATCCCACGCATCCGTACTTTGTCCGCGCTGATGTGCGGGCTACCGGCGCGGATCCTCGGAGGAGGAGCGTCTACGCGCTCGTTCGCGCCTCACGGTTCGGAGAACGCCGATCCCTCGCCCGCGCCCGCGGCCGGGTTGCGGCGCACGGCGAGCCAGGCGATCGCGCCGGCCGCCGCCAGGATCGCTACCGCGAGGTACGGGAACTGGCTGTAGGGGGCGGGCTGCCCCGGCTTGAAGAGCTCGACGAACGGGACGATCAGGCTCAGCGCTCCCAGCGCCGGCATCGCCACGTGTCGCGCGGCCGAGAACGACCCTCGGTGGTGGCGCCACATGAAGACGGGCAGCGAGATGGTCGTCAGCACGTAGACGAACAGGATCACGATCGTGCCCATCGTCGAGCACTCGGCGTAGAGGCCGACGGGATTCGTCGATCCCGTATCCGCGCCGACGATGTGCGCCGCCCACCACACCGCGATGATCCCCAGTCCGACGACGGCCATGGCGACGAGCGCGTTGACCGGCGCGTCGAGTGGCGGGCGGGTGCGGCCGAGCGACGTCGGCAGCAGCCCCGAGCGGCCGCCGTCGAAGAGCATGCGCGCCTGCGAGTTCACGCCGGCGACGAGCGTGGCCAGCACGGACACGATGCCGGCGCCCCACGCGAGGACCGCCGCCCCGCCGAGATACCCATCGGCCATGCTCAGGAACGGGACCGAAGAGCGGCCGATCGACGAGACGTGGTAGTGGAAGCCGGCGACGGTCGAATAGGCGAAGAGGACGAACAGGGCGGCGCCGATCGCGACCGACATGTAGAGCGCTCTGGGGACGGTCCGTCGCGGATCGCGGCACTCCTCCGCGAGCGCCGGGCCGTTTTCCCAGCCGATGAACATGTAGAGCGCGAGCGGGAAGCCCGCGGACAGGCCCGCGAGGCCGCCGGTGAGGTGCGACCAGGAGAAGGGGACACCCGAGATGCCGGTGCGGCGGTCGGCCAGGACGACGACGCAGACCGCGACCATGATCGCCACCTGAACGAGCACGGCGAGACCGACCGCCGTGGTCGACAGCCTGACGCCGCGCGCGGTCAGCCAGATGGCGCCGACGGTCAGGGCGAGGCTCAGCGGCTCCCACGCCGGCTGCCACGAGGCGTAGTGCTCGAGGGCGAGCGTCACCATGCCCCCGGACATCGTGAACACCCCTGCGATCGCCACCGTGAACCCGACCGCGACCAGCACGGCTGTGAGGACTCCCGCCCTCGCTCCGAGCGATGTCTCCACGTAGGTGATGAAGCTCCCCGCCGAGGGCTCCATCCTGCTGAACTCGGCCATCGTGAAGGCCAGGAAGACGACGGCCACGGCGGCGGCGAGGATCGTCAGCGGGGCGGCGACGCCGGCGGTGACGGCGATGACTCCGAACGCGAAGTAGAAGTCGATCCCGGGGCCGATGTTGGCGACCGTCGAGGCGGTCACATCCGCCGTGCCCAGCTGGCCGGCCTTGAGCTGGTTCGCGCTCTGCTTCAACCCTGTGCGCGCCGGACGATCGAGGCTGCGGTGACCGCCAGGAGAACGCCCACCACGGCAGCCGCCGCCCGTCCATGCTCGGGCTCGCCGAGAATCGCGCCAGTCGTTCCCCGCGATAGCACCGATGCCTTCGCGCCGGCCGAGAGCGCCGACCCGAACGATCCGGCCGAGCAGATCGAGAACGCCGAGCCGGCCGAGCCGATCGAGAACGCCGAGCCGAGGGAGCCGATCGAGAACGCCGAGCCGAACGAGCCGATCGAGAACGCCGAGCCGAAGGAGCCGATCGATCCGATCGACAGCGCCGAGCCCACCGAACCGATCGACAGGAAGGAGCCGCTCGAGCCGACCGACAGAAACGAGTCCTGAGACCGCAGGGAAAGCGCTTGCACGGGCGCTCACATCTCCTCGGGGATCATCTCGATCGCGCCGCAGGGGCACTCGGCGGCGCAGATGCCGCAGCCCTTGCAGTAGTCGAGGTCGATCGCGTACGGCTCGCCCGGCGGGCCGGGCTTGAGCACGGCGTTGTCGGGGCACACGCCGTAGCAGTTGTCGCAGGAGAAGCAGTTGCCGCACGACAGGCAGCGCCGCGCCTCATACAGCGCGGAGTCCGCGTCGAGGCCCTTCACGACCTCCTCGAAGGTGCTCTGGCGGCGGACGTCCTCCAGCAGCGGGCGCACGGTGCGCGGGGCGTCGGAGTAGTACCAGGTGTTCAGCGCGTCGAAGCCGGCCAGCTCCCCGCGCGGCGCCTCGGCGACGGCGACGTCGCGCAGCCAGCCGTCGACGCAGCGCGCGGCGCGGCGGCCATGGCCGGTCGCGACCGCGGCCATGCGCTCTCCGGGCGTCA
>JASHYF010000265.1 GCA_030043235.1 Solirubrobacteraceae bacterium
TCGGGGTGCGGCCGGCGCGCGCGAGCGCGGAGCGCACGCGTTCGGGCTCGCGGCCGAGGGCGCGCACGTGGTGTCCATCCGCGCACAGCCTGGGGGCGAGGAGCGAGCCGGCGAACCCGCTTGCGCCGGTGACGAGGATGCGCATCGGCGCAGATGATGACGTGGCCGCGCAGAGCGCGCGCGCGACGTCCGTAAAGTGCGGCTTGATCCGCACGATCGTCACGAGAACGTGACTGGTTGAAGGCTATTTACGGGTGGGGAGCGTTTTCTCTGCGATTTGCGAAGTGCGGCGTTGGCCGTCCCTTGAGCGACCCGGCCGATGGTGCTTTGATCGCGCCTGTCCGTTCAATCCGAGTTCCAGCCGGGGGTGGGTGTTGGTCGAGAGTACGCAGAGCAGGCGGGCGTCGAAGCGCCCGGCGCGCAAGGTGAGCTGTGATGAGTGCTACTTCCGCGTGAACCTCCTGTGTGCGCTCGACCTGTCCGAGCCGTGCGCGACGTTCCGCCCGAACGAGGCGCAGCTGAAACCGCCGCAGCAGCTGCGCTTCGTCTTCCGCCAGGAGCGGCGCACGCGTGCGGCCTGGGCGTTTCCTTCCGCCCAGGAGCAGGCAGCACTGCACGCATAGGGGCTTACCCCTGCCCCTCGGTAGGCACCCCTGCCGCTCGCTAGGGGTATATTGGGAGCGGACCTGCAAGCTTTCAGCGGAGGGCGGTGCTCACAATGGCAGCGAAGGACAAATTCGGTAAGGCCGGCGAAGCCGCGCGAGCGGCGCAGCGGAATCGGTATCTACTGCGGCTGATCGAGGACGATGAGCTGCGCGCGAACCTGCTCTCGGCGTATGCCGCCGCACGCGGGGCATACGGGCGCATGAGCAACGGCAAGCCCACGACCCAGGCGCTGTTCCGGGATCGCAAGCTGCAGCGGGAACTGAGCGAGGCGGTGAGCGCCCTGCGCCAGGCCACGAGCTCGCTGCGCGAACCTGCCAAGCCGGCGCGGCGCCGCCGCGGCGGGATTGGACGCTCGCTGCTGCTGCTCGCCGTCGGCTCCGTGCTCGCGCTCGCGCTCAGCGAAACACTGCGCACGAAGGTGCTCGACGTCCTGTTCGGGGCGGAGGAGGAGTTCGACTACAGCTCGACCACCGCTCCCGAGCAGCCGGCGCCGGCTGGCGTGGCCAGCGAGTGAGCGCGCGAGTCTGAGACACGGCATGAACGCCGCCGTGATGCCGGGCCGCGCTGACGCAGGGGTGATGGACGTGCACGCGCGCCCCGCTGACGCGCGCCGCCGGTCGCTGTCGGGTGAGAAGGCCCAGAGGATCATCGACGCCATGCGGCGCAGCGTCGCGCAGCGTGGGACGGCAGCCTCGACTTTCGATCACGTCTCGCGTGAGGCCGGCGTGTCGCGGGGTCTTTTGCACTACTACTTCGGCACCAAGGAGCAGCTGCTCGCGGAGGCGGTCCGGCGCGATTGCAAGCTGCGCCTGGAGCTGCTCGAGCGCCAGCTGTCGGCGGCGAAGACGGCGGATGACTTCATCGACCTGATGGCTCAGAACCTGCAGGAGACGGTGAGCCACGATCCCGACTTCGTGCCGCTCGTGTTCGAGCTGTTCACGCTGTCGCGTCGCAACGCGGACATCGCGGTGGAGTACGCGGGGTTGATGCGCAGCACCCGCGAACACGTGGCCGCGATGCTCGCGGCCGCGCAAAGCGAGGGGGTGCTGCGCTTGCACGCCGAGCCTGAAGCCGTGGCCGAGGTGTTGTTCTCGCTCGGGGACGGTTTCGCGCTGCGCCTGCTGACCGAGCCCGACCGCGACTTCACTCAAACCTTCCGCGCCGGCATCGCCTGTGCACGGACGTTGCTGACCGATTGACGCTCCTATAATCGGCAATCCGATGCCGATTTACGAGTACAGGCGCCCTGACGGCACCACGTTCGAGGTGCAGCAGCCCTTCAGCGACGAGCCGCTGGCCGTCGATCCCGACACGGGCGTTCCCGTCGAGCGCGTGCTGCACCCGCCGGCCGTTCACTTCAAGGGCAAGGGCTTCTACAACACCGACTACGGCACACGCGCGCGTCAGCGTGAGACGGCTGCGGCCGCCGCCGCGGCATCGTCCCGGGAGGGGGAGAAGTCTTCATCCGATAGAGCCTCCGACGGGAAGAAGCCGTCAGGCGACTCGGCCTCCGCTCCTGCCTCGTCGTCTTCCGCGGGCGGCAAGAGCGGCGGCAGCGCAGCGGGGAATGGCCGCGAGGCAAAGCCGGTCGCCGCCAGGAAGTGAGCCCCGCCGCGGCGCGGTCAGCCGCGCATGAACTGGGCGACGTCCGCGCGCTTGGCTTCTTCTGAGATCGTGAGACCTTCTTCCCCGCTGGGGAGGGTGATCTGGCCGGTGGGCAGCAGCACGCGCGTGGGCGGCGAGGGGGTGGCGGCGAGCGCGGCGAACATGCCGAGCAGTTCCTCGCCGCTCATGTCGGAGATGATCGCGGGCGGCGCGTGCCAGGCGATCCACGGCGCGCGGAAGAAGCTGCCGATGCTCAGCAGCTGGCTCTTCATGTCGTCGAACAGCGCCTGCTGGTGTTCCTCGCGCTGGATGTCGGTCTCGTCCGGCGCGCACAGGTTCTCGCGCGTGCGCGCCAGCGCGAGCGCTTCCTTGCCGTCGAGGTGATGCGTGCCGGCGGGCAGGCGCAGGGTGTAGCCGCCGTCGGCGGAGCCGCCGGAGAGTTCGGAGACGATGCAGCCGCCGGTGTAGGTGACGCCGCCCATCGCGTTGATCAGCTGCGGGAAGTTTTCGAAGTCGACTTCCACCACGTGGTCGATCGGTATGCCGAGCCAGTGCTCGATCACCGACACCGACTCGGCCGGCCCGCCGTAGAGGTGCGCGGCGTTGATCTTCTGCAGGCCGTGTTCGGGGATTTCGATGACGGTGTCGCGCGGGATCGACAGGCGCGCCGCGTGCCCGCCGCCGGTGCGGATCAGCATGATCGTGTCCGAGCGCCCGTAGCCGGTGGTTTCGGCGCCCGGTTCCCTGCTGTTCTTTTCGCGCCGGTCGGAGCCGAGCACGAGGATGTTGTTGGCGGAGGTCATCGGGAAGCCGGCCGGGTCGAGCACGCCGGCGACGTTCCCGGGAGGCGACGTGCGCTCGAAGTGCGAGCTGATCAGAAACAGCACGAGCGACAGCGCGATCCAGCCGGCGATCAGGGCGAGCAGGCTGAGCAGGACGCGTTTCGGGCGCCGCCAGCGCCGCCAGCGCGCGTGCCAGCCCTGCTCGCCGGCCTGGCCCCTTGTCCAATCCCGCCCGCCCGTGCCCGTGCCCTCCCGCCCCGCGCGGCCGTCCAACTCGCTGAAGCGATCGCCCTCGCGCAGTCCGTCCACTTCGTCGCGGCGAGGCAGCCGTGGGCGTGCGCGGTAGCGGGTGTACTGCGGGGGCTCTTCAGAGCGGCCGGTCATCGCTGTGAACCTATATTTGCCGGATGACTCCCACGGCCGCGTCGGTTGGGCGGCTCGTCGTGTGCCCCACGCCGATCGGCAATCTCGAGGACGTGACGCTGCGTGTGCTGGACACGCTGCGCCAGGCCGACGCGGTGGCGTGCGAGGACACCCGTCGCACCAGGGTACTGCTCGACCGTCACGGCATCTCGGTGCCGACGGTGAGCTTGCACGAGCACAACGAACGCTCGCGCACGGCGCAGCTGCTCGAGCGCATCCGCGCTGGCGCGCTGGTGGCGCTGGTGTCGGACGCGGGCACGCCGCTGGTCTCCGATCCGGGCTTCGCGCTCGTGCGCGAGTGCGTCGCCGCGGGCCTCCCGCTCGAGGTGCTGCCCGGCCCGAGCGCGGTGCTCACGGCGCTCGTCGCCTCCGCGCTGCCCGCCGAGCGCTGGCGCTTCGCCGGTTTTTTGCCGCGCGCTGGCGGTGAGCTGCGCGAGCTGCTGGGCGCCGCGGGCGAGACGCTCGTCGCGTTCGAGTCGCCGCGCCGCCTGGCCTCGACGCTGGAGCTGATCGCCGCGCAGGACGGCGCGCGGCCGCTGGCGGTTTGCCGCGAGCTGACGAAGCTGCACGAGGAGGTGCGCCGCGGCACCGCCGCCGAGCTGGCGGCGCACTACGGCGAGCATCCCGCGCGCGGCGAGGTCGTGCTGGTCATCGGCGCGGCCGCTCCGGCAGAGGCCGGCGGACGGCGTATGCAGGCCGCGTTGGCTTCGCTGCGCGAGCTGCTCGACGCGGGGGCGCGGCCGCGCGCGGCGGCGACGGTGGTCGCGCGGTTGACGGGCCTCAGCGCCAACGCGCTGTACGCAGAGCTGATGCGCTCGAGACGGGAACTGCACGATTAGCCGGACGATTAGCGCGCGCTCATCGACCGCGGTGGCCAACCTGCGCCTCCAGCGATAGCGTGCAGGCACTGGTGTCCTTCTACGTGACCACCCCCATCTACTACGTGAACGCGGCCCCGCACCTGGGGCACGCGTACACGACGATCGCGGCGGACGTGATGGCTCGCCACCACCGCCAGCGCGGGGAGGAGGTGTTCTTCCTGACGGGCACGGACGAGCACGGCGAGCCGGTGGCGGACGCGGCGCACGCGCTGGGCGTGGAGCCGCAGGAGCTTGCCGACCGCAACGCGGAGCGCTTCCGGGCGCTGGCCCCGCAGCTGCACGCGAGCAACGACTTCTTCATCCGCACGACGGACGCGCCGCACGAAGCGATGGTCCAGCAGGTGCTCTCGCGCGTGCGCGACAACGGCTACGTGTACGACGGCACCTACGAAGGCTGGTATTGCCCGCGCTGCGCGGACTTCAAGGCGGAGAACGAAATCGACGAGGGCAGGCTGTGCCCGATCCACCACATCGAGCTGACACGCGAGCAGGAGGACAACTACTTCTTCGAGCTGTCCGCCTTCCAGGAGCGCCTGGAGCGGCTGTACGCCGAGCGCGAGGACTTCGTGGCGCCACGCACCCGCTACAACGAGGCGCTGTCGTTCATCCGCTCGGGCCTGCGCGACGTGCCGCTCACGCGCCACAAGCTCACGTGGGGCGTGCGCGTGCCGTGGGACGAGGAGCACGTGTTCTACGTGTGGTTCGACGCGCTGCTCAACTACTACACAGCGCTCACGTACGCGCCCGCGCCGGCGGGCGCGCCGGCAGGCGGCATGGCGACGCTCGCGCCTGCGAATCCCACCTCCGCAGCGCCCGCGGCAGCCGCGCCCGCGGCAGCC
>JASHYF010000027.1 GCA_030043235.1 Solirubrobacteraceae bacterium
TGGAGTTGCTGTGCGAGACCGCGCCATACACGGACTTCTCGGCGACGACGATGCCCACGCCGATCGCGATCACGATCGTGGAGTGACCCAGCGAGAACCAGTAGCCGACGCTGAGCGGCCGTCTCCCTTCGTTCATCAGCTTGCGCGTGGTGTTGTCGATCGCGGAGATGTGGTCCGCGTCGAACGCGTGACGCAGACCCAGCGAGTAGGCCAGTCCCGCGACGCCGATCCCCAGGCCCTTGTAGTGCGACGGGACGACGAATGCGATGAACACACCGAACCCGAGGACGTGCAGGGCGGCGATCGTGACGAACATCGAGCCCGCTCGAATCCGCTCCCGCGGCGTCAGCTCTCGCGCGACCTGGGCGACGTACCCGAGGATCCCGAACCGCGTGCTTGAAGTCAGCGCGGTGGGGGTGCCCATCGATCAGCTCCTTTCTCGCTCTGCGCGGCCAGGCCGATGACAGATCACCACTCTCTCGACCTGCCCACTCGTCGGCAACGCCGACGCATGCCCGTCTTGGGTCTGGACATCTGCTCGACGACCTGCGCCTTGGCGACAACGGTCGGTTCCATCCATCAGCCGGATGCGAAGCTGACGCATGGCGCCGGCTTGCGAGCGCGAAAGCGAAACGAGCGCCCGCCGCGTTGGACGCGCGGGTCTGCAAATCCGGCCCCCTCCAGGCGTTCGGGGAGCCCATCGGGAGAGACCGGGACAAGCGTGTCGCGGATGTGCAGCAGCCTGAAGACGCGGCCTGTGCCGAGGCTGTCGGTGCCCGCGAACACGCCCCCGTCGCGCAACACCCTCGCGGCCTCCGCCAGCAGGCGATCCTGCAGCTCTGGCGATGGTAGGTGGTGGAGCATCGTGAAGCACACGACCGCGGAGAAACGGCCGTCGGCAAATGGCATTTGCGTCGCGTCTCCCCGCTCGACGTTCACGCTTTCGGGCAGCAGCCGACGCAGCTGCTCGCAGTAGCCGGGCTCCAGCTCGAGCACGCTCAGTCGACCACCGCGCCGGGTCAGCACGCGCGTGGTGGCTCCGAAGCCCGGGCCGATCTCCAGGACGTCGTCGCCGAGCTCGACGCCGGCGAGTCCCCATGGCAGCAGCTCACGCTCGACGGTTCGCGCCCACCAGCCGGATGAGCAGATCAGAGCGTGTGCGCGGTTCATGCTGCGCTCAATCTAGCTTTCCCAGGCGCGCTCTGGCTGGAGCGCAGGAGCTCCAGCCGAAGACCGGACAGGGTCACCTCGCGTCTGGTCCAGCGCGCCCGCGGGACGGCCGGCCGGACCTCGCCGGACCGGGGCAAGCCGCGTGGCGCACATGCTTCGGCGCGCTGCGCCTGCCCGAGCTCACCCCCCGGCGCAACCACTCGGTCTCAGCGACATGTGGCCGGCGCCGCCGAGGGGAAGTTCGACGTCGTGCTCGTCTCCACACGTCACGGCTTGCCCGGAACCAGGTCGAGGCGCGCCGCTACGAGCGACGGGGCCGCACCCTGTCCGCACACCGCATCGGGATCCCCGAATCCCACGAGCGTTGAGCTATGTGGACTCGAAGCGTCCCCCAGGCCAAGGCGCTCCCGCGTAGCGCTCGATCACGGGGCCGGGCGGGGGCGGCACGAGACAGAGAAAGTCGACGTGCGCGGTGGTCGCTGGAAAGAGGCGCGCGAAGGGGTCGTGCTCGAAGTGATCTGGCCGGCGCGCGACGGTGAGGGCGCCGGCGTATCTGCTGGCGTCGAGTGCAAAGGTGGACAGGCAGACGAGGTCATCGCCGAGCAGCGGGATCCACCAGGCGAGCGCATCGCGGCGGGCCTGCTGCACCTCGGGTTCGTCGTAGCGAAGCGCGGCGGTCGCGTCAGCCAGCGCGGCGACGTGCGCGAACGCATCGCGCACCGGCTCGCCGTGCAGGCAGCGAGCGTCGATCCGCAGGCGGCGACCCGCGCGCGGATCCGGGTCCAGGCGCTCCCCGTCAAAGCTCACATAGGCGAACGGCAGCTCGCTCATTCGCGCGGAACCTCCCAGTCGGGGCGTACCTGCCGGCTGATCTCGCGCATGTCGCGGCGCACCTCCTCCATCGTTGCCCGGCCCCAGTACCAGTAGCCGTTGTAGGCCCGATGGATGGTCAGGTCGGGGAAGAGCGTGAATGCCGCGGGCCGGTATGGGTGGTGAAGTGTGTCGGTGCCCTCGCACAGCGGCAGCTGTGCGATCCAGCGCCGTTGCGCGTCCGAGAGGAACGTAAAGCGCGCGCCGAGGCCGGCGCGGAAGGCCGCCTGGACCTCGGGCGAGTCCACGCTCAGCACCACGATCTTCGCGTAGGCCACCTCGAACTCGTCCTGGATCGAGCAGAGCGCGCGCATGTAGCGCTGCTCCTTGGGACACCACCAGCCGCGCGAGCTGAACAGCGCGAGCGGATCGCCGCCGGCGAGCTCGGAGAGCGTCCGTCCTCGCCCTGTATGGTCGGGAAGGTCGAGGTCCGGGAAGCGCGCCCCCGGGGAAAGGTCGTGTTCGTGGCTCACGGGGGCCCGTTGCGGCGACTGCGAGGCTCGTCATCCGGCACGGCCCTCGCGTCTCCAGCTTCGATGTAGCTCCTCACGGCAACCTCCTGGCGGCTGGACGACGTGCGCCGGACGGTAGCTCACGCGTGTAACGCGCGAGGCGCCCGGCGGACTACACGTGAGCGGGCATCGGGCTTGCGGAGCGACGGCGGTTGAGCAGCGCTGCTGCCGGCGCTCGCCGGCCGTGGATGCGCGCACCCAACCAACGGATAGGAGATGACCCATGCTGAGTAAGAAGCTCATGCTCGCGGCGAGCAGCTGCTCGCTCGCGCTGTTCGCGCTCGCCGTCACATCCGCGAGCGCCTCCGCAGACCCCTCCCAGGTGGTCGGTCACGTGTACGTCGACGACAACACGGTCGGCACCAACACGCTGGCGGGCTTCGAACGCCACGCCGACGGCTCGCTCACCCCGATCCCCGGCTCGCCGTTCGCGATCGGCGGCGCGGGGTCCGGCAAGGGGCTGGGCTCGCAGGGCGCCCTGCAGCTGTCGAGCGACGGGCGCTACCTACTCGCGGTGGATGCCGCGAGCAACCAGATCTCGGTGCTGCGCGTCGGCTGGAACGGCGTGCCGCAGCCGGTCGGTCCTCCCGTGTCCTCCGGCGGCGTGGACCCCGTCAGCGTCGCGGTCTCGGGCGATCTCGTTTACGTCGCAAACGCCGGTGCGGGCGGCACGAACGTGACCGGTTTCTACCTTGCGCCGTGGGGCGGGCTCTACCCGCTGCCCGGCGCGAGCGCCGCGCTGCCCGAAGGCTCGGGCCCCGGTGACGTGCTCGTCAGCCCCAACGGCCAGAACCTCATCGTCACGCTCGTCGACACCTCGCAGATCGCGAGCTTCAGCGTTCGTTGGGATGGCAGCCTCGTCGCCGCACAGGGCTCGCCCTTCACGGCCCAGGGCCTCGGGCCGTTCGGCTCTGGGTTCCGCCCCAACCGCTATGGGCAGAACAGCCCGTCACAGCTGTTTGTCACAAACGCCCATAACGGCGCAGGGCTGGGTACGGTGTCGGCGTTCGACGTGAGCTGGTCGGGTCAGCTGAGCTCGATCGGCGCGTCGCCGTTCGCCGACGGTCAGACGGCGCCGTGCTGGCTGACGATCAGCGCCAACGGCCAGTTCCTGTACGCCGTGAACACAGGCTCGGGAACGATCTCGAGCTATGCAATCGAACCCGACGGCTCGTTGAAGCTGCTCGGCAGCACGCCACCCCTTGCGGCGGGAGAGGGCGCCGTTGACGACCGTCTGTCCCCCGATGGCAGGACGCTGTTCGTGAACGCGAGCGAGGCCGACGAGGTCCTGTCGTTCGCAGTCGACGGCGGCAGCCTCACCGCCGGCCCGACGACGCCGCTGCCCGAAGGCGCGGTCGCCTCCGGCATCGTCGTCGACTAGAGAACCGGGGCGCGCCGCCGGCTCGCGCAGTGCACAGCGGGCCGGCGGCGCTGCGTCGCGCAGGAGCTCGGCGCGATTGACTCACGGTCAGCGCGACACTCAGATTCAACTACGCGAAACGAACTTCATGTCACTCAAACCAGGACCCGCCCCTCCCCGACGTAGAGCTGCTCGACCCGCACGGCGCGACCACGACGCTGCGCGCGGCGCTGGGCGACCGTCGCGCGGTGCTCGTCTTCTACCGCGGCGCCTGACCGTGCGCTGGGTCGACGTGCACCCCGACTACACCACACGCTCGGAGCCCGCCGCGATCCTTGGCGCACTCGACGCGCTCGAGGCATGACGGTGGCCGCGCTCGACGACGAGGTGGCACCTGTCTTGGGCGCCGGCCGCGGCATCGGTCGAGAGATCGCGCTCCACGGTGATCTCGACGCGCAGTTCAGTGCACGGCGGCGTGGCTGTCCTCGAGCGAGGTGCCGCTGAGGCGGGCGTCGACGATCGAGCAGAAGCGCGGGCAGCGTGAGGGGTCTTTCGCCGGGCAGTCGCGGCTGTGTTCCAACGCCGTCCGGGCGATGAGGAGGTGGTGTTCCTGCTCGGCCAGCGCAGCGAGCTTGCGCTCCACAAGCGACGACCAGCGGGCCGTACGGGTGCCGGCCCTGGTCAGCTCGGCGACCTCGGCCAGCGAGAACCCCACGTCTCGCAGGAACAGCACTACACCAACTTCCCGGATCGCCGACTCGGCGCAGCGGCGCTGACCGGAGGCCCGCGTCCGCGGGCGGACCAGAACTCTGGGAGGGCCGCGAGCAGCCGTTTGGGGCTGCTGCTTCGCGCCGATCGGCGGAGGCGTCTCTGGCGCCAACGAGTCTGCGACCATGCGCTCGATGGACACCGCGGCCAAGCTCCAGCTCGAGCCCGGCAGCACCGTGGCCATCGTGGGCATCCCTGACGGCGTCGAGCTGGAGCTGCCCGAGGGCGCTCAGACGACTGAGGATCCCGCAAGCGCTGACGCCGTGATCGTATTTGCGATCGACAGCGCCGCGCTGGGCGCGGTTGGCGCACCTGCGGTTGCGGCCGCGTGCGAGGACCGGCTCGCATGGATCGCCTACCCGAAGGCCGGCCAGCTCGGCACTGACCTCGACCGCGGCGTCCTCGCGCGGATCGCCCAGGAGCGCGGCGCGCAGCCCGTGCGCCAGGTGGCGATCGACGAGACTTGGTCGGCGATGCGCTTCCGCCCATTGGTGTGAGCGGGCGCGGCCAGCGTGAACGAAAGCGAGCCGGCTCGGACGAAGCAGAAGCGCCCGGATCGTCGAAGCCAGAGCGCCCCGCCCGTTCCAACTCGGGCGCGCGAGTAGCCTGGGCCGAGACGCCCGCATGCGTGCCTGCGGAAGCACTTCTGTCGGGCAGCCGCCTACCTCGGCCTCGTTCGGGACACCGCGATCTTTGAGGCTGCGGGCTTACTGCAAGTCGCGGCCTGACGGCTTGGCTCATCCGGTGGCCGGCTGACACCGGGGGTGGCTGGTAGTCGTTCCACAGCCGGTGTGAGGTCCTTGAACTACGTCGTTACAGCGGCTGCCGTCCACGGTACTGGCGCAGATACGGCGCTGGGCCGCGTGCCATCATGCCCCTCATTGGACAACGAGCGGCTGGTACGCGAGACATGGGCTGCCATCTCGGACGGCGACTTGAGCGCTCTGGAGGCTGTCCTGGCGCCAGCTGCGAGGTGGCGTGCGGTCGAGGATGGCCCGTGGAACTGCCAGGATCGGGACGCAATCCTCGGTCGGATGCGCGCCAACCGCCACGAGCGCGGCCTATCCGGGGACATCGAGGAGGTCGTTGACCTTGGCGACCGCGTCATCGTGGCGTTTCGCCCGAACCTTGCACCGGGCGCTCAGTGGGACGAACCGTGGCCGCTGAGCGACGGCATCCGCTACCAGGTGCTCACAATGCGCGACGGCCTGATCGTCGAGATGAAGGGCTGCGCTGATAGGCAGGTCGCGTTCGCCTACGCCGGGGCCGATAGCTAGCCTCAACGCGCGTGAGCGTGGAGGGCAAGGACACGCGCTTCGCCGTCTTCGCCCTGTTCTCGTGCGCACCCCTGCCACGAGTAAATCTGCGGCGCGCCAACCCCCTCCTCCGGCGCATTGCGGCTTGACGCGCCCTCGCCAGCCGTCCACTGCTGGAGCGACCGCTCGACGATCAGCCGCAGCCCCGGGTGGCGAACCGCAAACTTTCGCATCGTCATGCCCGAGCAGCAGCGCGACCGCGGCGGTCGCTCGCCATCGAAACTCGTCCGCAGCCAGCGCGAGCACGGCAATGCTCGAGACGCGCGCGCTCCTGCGAATGCGGGAGCGTCGTGGAAGCCGTGAGTTGTACGTCCACGGACCGTGCGGGTTTGAGTCCGCTCGGGAGCATCGGCAGGGGAGTGGACGTCGATGGCCGTTGACAGCCTCGCGCTTCAGCCCCGCTCGATCGAGAAGGTTTCGGTCAGCTCCGGTGGATCCATCTCGACGCCGAGCTTCTCAAATGCCGGGCCGAGCTTGCTCTGAAAGAACTCGTCGATGTGCTGCTGGGACTCCCAGACCTCCACGACACGGACCCTCCCGTCCGACTCCGATGCGGTGTGCACGATGCGGCCCGCCTGGGCTGTCCTGCCAACCTCGTTGTGGACTGCTTCGTAGGCTTCGCGGGACGGCGCCCACGCGATCAGTAGTACTGCCATTTTGGCCTCCTTCAGTTGGGGTGGGTTACCAGACGACGGTGATGCGTTCGGCCCCGTGGCCGCGCTGCTCGAGCTCGGCCGCTGACCGAGTGCCGATCATGTCCGTGGCTCCGAAGACGACGATTTTCATCTGGCCTCCTCCTGTCCGGTCGCGAGCGAATCTCTAGGTGGTGCCGGCGTGAGCCCGTGGCGGCGCATCACCTCACCGATCGCAGTCAGATTCGGCGGGCCACCGGCACTGGCGGCGAGGACCGCGGCGATCTCGCGGAAATACGCCGGGCCGAAAATCGCCGGGGTCGCGATCGCCAGGAACGTCGCGTCGATGTCGCCGTGGTTCGCAAACCCGTGGATCTGTCCGCGCCGCACGCACACCGCCTCGCCGGGCCCGAGGTCGGCTGTTTCGTCGTCGATCGCCCAGGTCGTGGTGCCCTTCAGCCCGTAGATAGT
>JASHYF010000266.1 GCA_030043235.1 Solirubrobacteraceae bacterium
CAAGGCCACACCCAACAGGATCGACTTTCTGCTCAACAACCGCTGCTGGATGTTCGACACCCATCCGCAGTACACGGTCGCGCTTCTCGCAGTCGAGAAGCGCACGGCGGAGCCCGATGATCTTGTAGCGGTAGCCGGCGTCGCCAGATCGCCCGCCGAGTTCGTCGCGCAATCCTCAGCGCCGGGGCTGCGACTGCGCCGCGCCGCGCTTGGACCGGCGCTGGAGATCCCGCTGCTGCGCAGCCAAGCTGCCGCCAACCTCCTGGGCAAGCTGCGCGCCGGCTTGCGCTTCCCCTACGGCTGCGGACGCTGGCGATGCTTCCCGGTTGCGGAGCTCCACGAGACCCACGATGCCCACTTGTGGCGAAATGCGAAAGCCGGTCGCCCGCTCTGGAAGGGCGAGAGCTTCGACCAGTTCGACCCAAACGGCAACGAAGCCCGCCTATGCCCGGTGAGCGAGGAGGCACTTGCGAAGGTTCGCAAGCCACGCCCTGGATTGGGATCGATCCTCGCCGAGGAGGTTGCGGCGGCGCTGCGGCGAGCCGCCGTCGAACGG
Source organism: Solirubrobacteraceae bacterium (assembly GCA_030043235.1). Classification (GTDB taxonomy): domain Bacteria; phylum Actinomycetota; class Thermoleophilia; order Solirubrobacterales; family Solirubrobacteraceae; genus Palsa-744. Next base: position 557 of record JASHYF010000266.1, read on the forward strand.
ACGATCGATGCGGCGCGCGTGGCATTTCGTGACGTGAGCCGAGCAACCGACTCGCGCACCGTGCGGGCATGCCTGATCCCGCCGGAGCACTTCCTGACGAACAAGGCTCCATACCTGGCTTTCATCGATGAAGGACCTCGGACCGAAGCTGTATGCCTTGCACTGATGAACAGCCTCGCCTTCGACTGGCAGGCTAGGCGATTCATTGAGACCAACCTCAATTTCTTCATCCTCGAGGGCCTACGCCTCCCCACCCTCGACGACGAGACCTTCGCCGCCTTGTCGAGTGCCGCCGCTCGCCTCTCCTGCCCAGACGAGCGGTTCGCCGACTTCGCCGAAGCGGCGACCGTAGCGTGCGGCCCTCTCGACGACGCGGAGCGCACGCGCCTGCGCGTGGAGATCGACGTGCTTGTCGCCCATGCCTACGGCTTGACCGCCGATGAGCTCGAGCTGGTGTTCCAGGACTTCACGCTCGACGCGGTCCCGGAGCAGTACCGCCAAGCGGTCCGGGAGCGTTTCGCACAATAGGTGGGCCGCGATGCAGAAGCGACCGTACCTACTCGATAACCGCACGGCGGACACCCGCCATGACGAAGCGCTCGCCTACCTGATCGGCGACGTTGGTTCGCAGCACGGCCTTTCGATCGCAACCGGCTATGTCGATCTCGGCGGGCTTCACTACCTGGCGAGCATCGCCGACGGCCGCCCCACGCGCGTGCTGCTAGGCGCCGCCCCGGACCCGGGGCTCGGCGCCCAACTTCCGCCGCTCGACCGCTTCCGCCTGCAGCTTGAACGGCTGCGCGGCGAGCGGGACTTCTCGCGGTTTCCACCTTCGCGCGCGGCCCGGCGGCTCGAAGCGGTGGAGGCATGGATCGAGCGCGAGGAGGTGCAGGTGCGTCGCTACGTGCGCGAGTTCCTCCACGGCAAGGCGTACCTCTTCGGCGATGCCGCGGACGCACGCGTCGCGCTCGTGACCTCCGCCAACCTCACCGGCGCAGGGCTGGTGCGCAACCTCGAGCTCGGACTGACCAACTACGACCCCCCGGTGGCCGAGGCCGCGATCGCCTGGTTCGAGGACCTTTGGCGGCAGGCGAGCCCGTTCGAGGACGAGCTGCGCGATCTGCTGTTCCCCGACCCCGGCACGGTGGACCCAACGACCGTCTACCTGCGCGCGCTGCTCGAGCTCTACAGCCCAGAACCGGAGGCGGCGCAGCGCGTGACCCGGCCCACCGGCGTCGAGCTGGCGAGCTTCCAGCGCGACGGGTACGAGCGAGCGCGTGTGATCGCACACCGCCACGGCGGGGTGATCTACGCCGACGGCGTCGGGACGGGCAAGACGGAGATCGGGTTGGCGTTCATCGAGGAGCGCACCGCCGAGGACGGCGTGTACGCGCTCGTCGTGGCGCCGGCGCAGCTGGCCAAGCGATGGCGGGAGCGCATACACCAGACGAAGCTGCCCGCGCAGGTCGTCTCCTTTCAGGAGCTCGCCTCCGACGAGCAGCTCGTGCCCGGCGCGCGCCTCGCGCGCCGGCATCTGGACAACCGCAAGGACTCCTACCGCCTGGTCGTCGTCGACGAGGCGCACGCGCTGCGCAGCGAGGACACGACCTGGCACAGGGCGATGGAGCGCCTGCTCGGCGGTACCGAGAAGCAGGTCGTGATGCTCACCGCCACGCCGATCAACAACGGCCTGTGGGACCTCTACAACCTCGTGATGCTCTTCGCGCGCCACGATCGCGCGTTCGCCTCGGTCGGCATCGACTCCGTGCGCAACCTGTTTCTCGCGGCCGGCGCCAACAGCCGCGACCCCGAGAACCTCGACCCCGACGTGCTCTACCCGCTCGCCGACGCGGTGAGCGTGCGCCGCGATCGGCGCTTCATCGAACGGGAGTACCCGGATGCGACGTTCCCCAACGGGATGCCCGTGCGCTTCCCCAGGCCGCTGCTGCGAACCCGCCGCTACGACCTCGACGGTGCGCACCCCGGCATCTTCGAGCGGATCGCCGAAGGGATCGAAGCGCTGACGATGGCCCGCTACAGGCCGAGCGCCTACGAGCTCGCCGGCGAGGAGACTACGGCCGAGGCGCAGCTGGCGGGACTGCTCCGCTCGGGGATCCTCAAGCGCTTCGAGTCGTGCTGGCGCGCGTGCCTGGAGACGGTGGAGAAGATGCTGCTGGTCCACGACGCGTTCATCGAGGCGTGGGAGCACGGAGAGGTGCTCTCGCGCGAGCAGCTGCGCGAAGCGGCCGCCGCGGAGAGCGAGGAGGCGGGCCTCGCTGCATGGGTGCAGGAGCTTCTCGAAGACACCGATGGCGCGCGCCCCACCAGTGACTTCAGGCCCGAGTTCGCAGAGGCGGTGCGCGCCGACAGGGCGACGCTCGCCGGCGTCCGGCAGGCGCTTGGTGACCTGAACGCTGACGATGACCCCAAGCTCGCCGCCCTGAAGGAGCTGCTCGAAGGCTCGACGGCTCAGAAGATCGCCGTCTTCTCGACGTTCGGGGCGACGATCCGCTACCTGGACGAGCACCTCCCCGAGCACGTCGGCGGGCGCGAACGGGTCACGGTGATCGGCTCCGAGAGCACGCCCGACGAGCGCCTGGAGGCGCTCGGCCGCTTTGCGCCGCGAACGGTCGTGCGAGCCGATTACGAGCCGCCCGCAGGCGAGGTAGACCTGCTGCTCTCGACCGACGTCCTCTCCGAGGGCCAGAACCTCCAGCAGGCCCAGGAGGTCATCTCCTACGACATGCCGTGGAACCCCCAGCGGGTCGTGCAGCGCAACGGCCGCGTCATCCGGCTGCTCTCGGAGCACGAAGAGGTGTACCTGTGGACGATGCTGCCCGAGCCCGGCGAGCTCGAGCGCCTGCTTGGCCTGGAGGCGCGTATCCAGGCCAAGATCAAGGCTGCGTCCGGCGTCTACGGCATGGAGGCCGAGGTCATCGAGGGCATGGAGCAGGAGATGGAAGACGAGCTCGGCCGCTACGCCGAGCGCCTGGCCGGGGGCGACGAGGCGCTGCTCGACGAGCCCGAGGAGACCTCCGGGGCCTTCATCGGCGAGGAGCTGCGGCGCATGATCGACCGTGCGCTCACCGAGGGAGAGCTGGAACGCATCGAAGGGCTGCCGTGGGGAATCGGAGCGTGCTTTCGCCAGACCGCCGCCGCCCGCTCCCAGGGCCCACAGGGCGTGTTCTTCGCCACACGCACTCCCCCGATGCCAGATGCCGAGAAGGGGTACCGCTACTGGCGCTATGTGGAGCTACCCGACGAGACGTTGACCTCCTCCGAGCTGACCATTCTCAGACGGATAGACCCGCACGGCGGCGAGCCCGCGCCGCCGGAGGGCGTCGATCTCGAGCGGACGTGGGAGCTGGCCGCCGAGGACATCGTCGAGCAGCACAACGCCCGCGCCGACCTTCGTGCCGGCCAGGAGCAGATCGGACCGAAGCAGCGGTGGGCGCTCGAGCTGCTGCGCGACCCCACAGTCGCGCTCCCGGCCGGCGCCGAGCTCGCCGACGAATCCCTGTCGGTCGAGCGAAGCTCCGCCGTGCGCCGGGCGCTCGGCGATGTTCAGGAGCGGCTTCTGGATCGAACGCTCTCGCGCGACGACGCCGCCGCGGAGGTCGTCCGCGTCGTGAGCGACTTCGGGCTTCAGCCGGTC
>JASHYF010000267.1 GCA_030043235.1 Solirubrobacteraceae bacterium
CTCGATGCGCGCGGCGCCGTTCTCGCGGGCCTCCATCGCGAGGCAGCGGCCGAGGGCCATGATCGGGAACGTCAGCCTGTAGAGGTGGTAGTTGATGTAGTAGTCGCACGGGAAGCCCGTGCCGGTGTACTGCGGCTCGTCCCACGTGCCGTCGGCGCGCTGGCTGGACACCAGCCAGGCCACGCCCCGGGCGAGCGCCTGCTGGCCGATCTTCGATCGGTCCTCGCCGGCGGCGTGCAGCGCGAGCAGCGCCCACGCGGTCTGCGAGGCGGTGCTCGGGCCGCGGCCGACCCATTTCGGGTCGTCGTAGGAGCGCGGGTCCTCGCCCCAGCCGCCGTCTTCGTTCTGGTGGCGCTCGAGCCACGAGACCGCCCGGCGGATGGCGGGGTGCGAGGGATGGACGCCGGCGGCGACGAGCCCGGGCACGACCGCGCCGGTCCCGTAGACGTGATTGATGCCCCAGCGCCCGAACCACGACCCGTCGGCCTCCTGGTGCTCGAGCAGCCAGCGCACTCCCCGCTTCGCGGCCGGCGTCTCGTGCAGGCCGAGCGCGCCGAGCATCTCGACGGTGTGCGCCGTGACGTCGGCGCTCGGCTCGTCGATCACCTCGCCGAAGTCGAGGAAGGGCAGCTCGCGCACGAGCGCGCGGGTGTTGTCGGCGTCGAAGGCGCCCCAGCCGCCGTCAGAGCTCTGCATCCCCTGCACCCAGCGCAGCGCGCGCACGGTCGCGGCGTGGATCGGCGCGCGCAGCGCGCCGCGCCCGGCGAGACGCAGCAGCGCGAGCACGACCTCGGCGGTGTCGTCGACGTCCGGGTAGTTGACGTTCGCGAACTCGAACGCCCAGCCGCCCGGCTCGAGCTCCGGGCGCTTCACCGCCCAGTCGCCGCGCACGCCGACCTCCTCGCCGAGCAGCCAGCCTGCTGCGGTCAGCAGCGCGGGATGCTCATCGGAGAGTCCTGCGTCGGCGAGCGCGACGATCGCAAGCGCCGTGTCCCACACCGGCGATTGGCAGGCTTCCAGACGCCGGCTCGCGCTGCTCGGCGCGCCGGGTGGGCGGGATTCAGATCCGCGCGGGCGGCGAGTCTCCTCGCGCTCGCCGCGATCCTCGACCATGAAGCGCTCCAGGCCCTCCAGGCCGCGTCGCATCACCGGGTGCTCGAGCGGGTAGCCCGCCAGGTGCAGCGCCATCAGCGAGTACACCCACGGCGGCTGGATGCCGCCCCAGGAGCCGTCGGCCTCCTGGCGGCGCACGATCCACCGCTCGGCCCTGCCGAGCGCCAGCCTGCGCAGCGGCGGCAGCGGCCGGCGCTCGTACGCGCGCAGCACGCGGTCCAGGCGTGCGAGCCACTCGCTGCGGCGCGAGCGCGCGGGCGCGTCGCCGGCATCCGCTCCGTCGAGCGGCGCGCGCCGGCCGGCGTGCAGCTCGTCGAGGGCGAATCCCAGCGGGCGAGAGGGACGGTGGGCTTTGACGATCGACAGCGCGACGATCGTCTGCCTCGCCCAGCAGGCGAAGTCGTAGATGTTGAGCGGCACCGCGGACGGCAGCAGGACGATCTCGGGCGGCAGCGCCGGGACGCGCTCCCAGGACCACAGCCCGAACAGCGCGAGCCACACGTGCGTGAACACGCGCGCGCGCTCGAGCCCGCCGGCGTCGCGGACGAACTCGGCCGCCGCGCGCATGTGCGCCGCATCCGGCTCCTCGCCGCACAGGCGCAGCGCCCAGTATGCCTCGATCGTGGTGGACAGCTCGCCCGGGCCTGCGTGGAAGTTGGCCCACGTGCCGTCGGCGCGCTGCTGGGAGCGGATCCACACGGCCGAGCGCTCGCTCTCGTCGGCGCGGCGGATGCCCAGGAACTCGCGCAGGAGGATGTCCTCGGCGTCCATCGTGACGTTCGTCTGGAGCTCGCCTCGCCACCAGCCGGCGTCGTCCTGCAGCGACAGCAGGTGCTCGCACGCCAGCTCGAGCGCGACCTGCGCCTCGCTGTGAGCCTCGATCGTGGGTTGCGGCATGAGGGAAACCTAAATCTTTTTGTGTCGAGACGACAGTCGCGCACGCTCGCTGGCACGCTCCGCCAAATCACACGCTTGGTGCACGCTCCTACCCAATCGCAGGCCCAGTGTTACCCGCGAGGGTCTTCGTTCACAACGGGATGCGACCGGCGAGAGCCCCGTCACGAGGAGACGCGCGCACCGGCGGGCACGAGCACCTCGGGGGCGCTTTCCGGCGTGATCACGTGGCGGCGCAGCGTGGCCTCGCTCACGAGCCGCGGGACCGGCGAGACGAAGCGGTAGGCGATCAGGCCATCGACGTCCAGGCGCGCGAGCGGGTGGAAGCCGGGCGCGGGCGGTTCGCCGGCCGACGACCGCAGCGGGGCATAGCCGGTCTCGTCGATCTCGCGCACGAGCACCGAGCCGCCCTCGCGCAGCCCGTGCAGCCCCGGCAGGTAGTACTCGAACGGCGTGGAGCCGAGCTCGACGGTCGTGATCACGTAATCCCGGCCCCCACGCGCTTCGTGGGCGAGCGCCCGCGCGAGATCTCGCCAGTTGCCGCGCTGCAGGCGCGGGCTCAGATCGACGTCGACCGATATCGCAAGGAAGCCCGCGGCGATGCACGCCACGAGCGCCGTCCCGGCCAGCCCGGCTCGCCGGCCGGCCCGGCCGGCTGGCGGCCAGGTGGCCACGACGGCGATCACCGCGGTGACGGGAATCATCGCCGCTACGAGGTTGCGCGGCGCGAGGTAGTCGGCGCCGAAGGCCACGAGCACGATCGGGATCAGCACCCCGCACGCGGCGATCGCCAGCGCGAGCAGCAGGCGGCGCGAGGCGTCGGGCGCATGCTCCTGCGCGGCGCGCACGGGGGCCTCGCCGCCGGGTACGGCCCCGTCGGTCGCGGTCGCGGCCGTGGCGGGCGCCGGCTCGGTCATGCGCCATAGCCCCACTGCGAGCGCGGCGAGGATCGGCAGCGCGACGAGCAGCTCGATGCCGTGGCCGAGCGCCGCGCCGGTGTAGCCGGTGAGGTAGTACTGGGGGATCGCCTCGAGGCGTTCGACGAGCGGCCAGCGCCCGATCCACTGCGTGCCGTGACCGCCTTGGGCGGATATCAAGGGCAGCAGGGCCGCGCCGACGAGCGCCAGCGCGCCGATGGCGGGCAGCGCCGCGCGGCGCGTGCGCCGCTCCCAAGCGAGCCACAGCACCATCGGCGCGAGCAGGAAGACGGCGAAGTAATGCGTGAGCAGCGCCAGCGCGCCGCTCAGCGCGAACGCCGCCATGCGCCCGCGCGTGGACCGATCGGAGATCGGCCAGCGCAGGGCGCGCAGGAAGCACAGCATCGCCAGGGCTGCGGTCAGCACGAACAGCCCGTACGCGCGCGCCTCCTGCGAGTACCACACGAACAGCGGGTTGACGGCGACGAGCAGCGCGCATGCGAGCGCCGCACGGCGGGTGGATGGTCCTTCGAGCTCCCGGCCGATCGCCCACGCGACCGGCACGGTGGCGATCCCGGCGAGCGCCGAGGGCAGCCGCAGCGCGACCTCGCCGGTGCCGAGCACGCGCGAGTCGGCCCACGCGATCACATACCACAGCGGCGGCGTGTTCTCCGAGTGCACGACCGAGCGGAGCGTCGCCCACAGGCTCGGGTGCAGGACGTGCACGGGCGTGAACGCCTCGTCGTACCAGAAGCTCTGCAGGTTCAGCGTGGAGAGTCGCAGCGCCGCGGCGAACAGCGTCAGGGCGAGCAGCGGCCACCAGCTCGGCAGTCCGGAGGCGACCTTGCGCGCGTGCCGGGCACGCCCCAGGCGCGGGCCCGCGGCGGCCGTGACGGGCAGGCGGGGATCGGATATCCCGGCGCTGCTCACCGCGGACATTTTCCCTGCCCGGCGGCGCCGAAGCAGCCGTAGCGATAGGCGCGCAGGTCCGGGTGATACCGCGGCAGGTACCAGCCGCCGTGGACGGTGCGCTGGCCATGACGGACGGGCCCCCAGATCGCCAGGCAGATCTGTGTGCGTTCGCCGGGCCCCCCCGGTTCGGTGTTGCCGCACAGGATCTCGCGCCCGCTGCCCAATCCGAGCGTTTCCCGGTCGATCGAGATGTTCAGGTAGTCGTGGTGCGTGTAGGCCCGCCACGTCGCGAGATCTGCGATCAGGCGGTGGTTGATGTCGACCTCGCGGCCGAGGTCGTTGACGGTCGCAACCGCGAGGAACACGGCGGCGAGCACCAGCAGCGTGGTCTCGATCAGGCGCATCTGCCCGCTGCCGGGCAGCTCGGCCGCGCGTGGGCGCAGCCACTGCGGGAGGCGCTCCCAGCGGCTGGGCGCGCCTGGAAGCGACATCTCGCTCATCTCACCGGCGCCAGCAGCGGCGAGGTCTGGTGGATCACGAACAGCGC
>JASHYF010000268.1 GCA_030043235.1 Solirubrobacteraceae bacterium
CCGATCAGCGAGCCGGCGGCCATGAACAGCAGCGCCTTGAAGAACGCGTGCGTCATCAGGTGAAACAGGCCGGCCGCGTACGCGCCGACGGACACGCCCATGATCATGTAGCCGATCTGCGACATCGTCGAGTAGGCGATCACGCGCTTGACGTCCGTCTGCGCGAGGCCGATCGTGCCGGCGACGAACAGCGTCAGCGCGCCCACGACCGCGCCCACGTCCTGCGCGGCCGGCGCGCGTTCGAACAGCGGGTGCATGCGCGCGATCAGGTACACCCCGGCGGTCACCATCGTCGCCGCGTGGATCAGCGAGCTGACCGGGGTGGGGCCCTCCATCGCGTCCGGCAGCCACGTGTGCAGGGGGATCTGCGCGGACTTCGCGAACGCGCCCACCAGCAGCAGCACGCAGCCGGCGACGAGATCGCCGTTGTTCGCGGCGTGGCCGAACGCGGGGTGGGCGGGATTTTCGACAGCGTGGAAGCTCTTCAGCAGATCGAGCGTGCCGGTGTGCTTGAAGACGAAGAACGTGCCCAGCACGAGCCCCGCGTCGCCGGCGACGTTGATCACGAACGCCTTGATGCCCGCGGTCGTCGCCGTGGTGCGCCGGTACCAGAAGGAGATCAGCAGGTAGGACGCCGCGCCCACGAACGCCCAGCCGACGATCAGCAGCAGGAAGTTGCCCGCGAGCACGAGCAGCAGCATCGAGAACACGAAGAAGTTCAGATAGGAGAAGTAGCGGACGTAGCCGCGGTCCTTTTCCATGTAGGAGATCGAGTACAGGTGGATCAGCGTGGACACGCCGCTGACCACGAGGATCATGAACACCGACAGCGGGTCCACGAGGATCGACACCTGCGCGTCGATGCCGGCGGTGCTCGCGTAGCTGAACAGCGAGGAGGTCAGCTCGCGCTGCGCCGGCGCGTGACCCTGGATCGAGATCAGCGCGCCGAGCGCGCACACGAACGCCAGGAAGATCGCGCCCGTGCCGAGCCAGCCGGCGGAACGGCCCGGCAAAGAGCGAAAGCCGAGCGCCGTCGCGAGCATGCCCGCCAGCGGGAACGCGAGCACCAGCCAGCCCCACGTCGTCGTGCTCACCTATCCCCACCCCGCCATGAGAAGCGTGCAGGCCAAGCCGCGCAAGGACGCAGGGAGCGTGGCGTGCTTTGCACGCGAGCGACCGCGAAGTGCCCCGAACGGGGTAAGGACGCCGATCCGGCGCCGGCATGCACGCTTCTCATCCCTGCAGCTCCCGCAGCTCGTCTACGTCGATCGGCAGCCGCCGGCGGTAGATCGCGACGATCATCCCCAGGCCGATGCACACCTCGCACGCGGCGACCGTCATCACCACGATCGCCAGGATCTGCCCGTCGCCGTTGCCCCACATGCGCGAGAAGGCGATCAGCGCGAGGTTGCCGCCGTTGAGCATCAGCTCGAGGCACAGCAGCACGACGAGCGGGTTGCGGCGGACCATCACGCCGAGTGCGCCGAGCGAGAACACGATCGCCGAGAGCGCGAGGTACCAGTCGATGCTCACGAGCCGTACCTCGATCCGCTCTCCGCGTGCTGAGCGGAGACGGCTACGCGACCGACCGCCTCGGCGGTCGTCCCCGTGCCGCGCGGGCGCAGGAGGTCCAGCGGCGTGATCGGCTCGCGGCCGGACTGCTCGTCGAGCCCGCCCCGGCGGCGCGCGAGCACGACGCCGCCGATCGCGCCGACGAGCAGCAGGAAGGAGGCGAGCTCGAACGCCAGCAGGAAGCGCGTGAGCAAGAGGTTGCCGATATACGCGGGCGTGCCGAAGGTGCGCGGCCCGGGCACGTAGGGGGCGCCGTAGCCGCTGGTCATCTTCAGCCCCGTGCCGAGCAGCGCGATCAGCAGCTCCACGAGCAGCGCCCCGCCGAGGATCGCGCCGCCGAGGCGCAGCCCCCGCCCGATCGAGTCGGGCCCGCCCGCTCGCCGCCCGGCGCTGTGCAGGCGCTCGCCGATGCTCTCGCCCTCGCCGCCCACGTAGGCGACGACGAACACGTAGAGCACCATCACCGCCCCGGCATACACGACGACCTGTACCGCGGCCACGAATTCGGCGCGCAGCAGCAGGAACAGGACCGCCAGGAACACCAGGTGCGTGACGAGCGCCAGCACGCTGAAGAAGGGGTTGCGCAGCACGACGATGCCGACCGCGCCCGCGATCACGCCGATGGCCGCCACAAAGAACAGAACCGCGCTCACACCGCGTCCCCCTTTAGCCTCCGCTGCGGAGCCGCGATGCGGCGACGTTCGCCCGCCGCGTCAGCGGCCGCGAGCGGCGACGTATCGCGGCGGAGCCTCACTCGCCCTCGTTCCTCAGCGGTGTGCGTTCGAGCGGCTCGGCAAGCAGCATCTCCTTGGTGAAGATCAGGTCGGTGCGGTCGTAGTCGGAGAGCTCGTAGTCATGGCCCATGGTGATCGCGTCGAACGGGCAGGCGATCTCGCAGTAGCCGCAGAAGATGCAGCGCGACATGTTGATCTCGTACACGGCCGCATAGCGCTCGCCGGCGGAGACGCGGTTCTCGGGCGTGTTCTCCGCCGCCACCACGCGGATGCAGTCGGCGGGACAGGCGGCCGCGCACAGCGAGCAGCCGACGCACTTCTCGAGGCTGGGGTGGGTGGGGTCCGAATCCTCGAAGCGGTGCAGCTTGTGCCGGCCGCGAAAGCGCGGGTA
>JASHYF010000028.1 GCA_030043235.1 Solirubrobacteraceae bacterium
CGAGGGGCAGGCCGAGGCCGTGGATCGCGGCGGCGCGGTCGGCGAGCAGCGTGCGCTGCGGGAAGCGGGCGAGACCCTCCGCCAGCTCCAGCGCGCGGTCGAGGTGGCGGCCGGGAGGGACCACCTCCGTGAGCAGGCCCCACGCGTGGGCTTCGGCGGCGTCCATGATCCTCCCCGTGAGGATCAGGTCCAGCGCCCGCCCGAGGCCGACGACGCGCGGCAGGCGCTGGGTGCCGCCGTCGATCAGCGGCACGCCCCAGCGGCGCTCCGGATAGCCGAGCTTCGAGTCCTCGGTCGCGATGCGCAGGTCGCACCACAGCGCGATCTCCAGGCCGCCGGCGAGACAGAAGCCGGAGATGGCGGCGATCGTGGGCTTCGACGCGGTCAGCCGCGTGAAGCCCATCGGCCCCTCCGCGCTCGTCAGCCGGCCGGCCATCGTCTCCGTCGCCTTCAGGTCGGCGCCCGCGCAGAAGGAAACGCCGCCGGCGCCTGTGACCACCAGCACGCGCGCGTCCTCGTCGGCCTCGAATCGCAGGTACGCCTCGTGCAGCGCTGCCGCGGTGGGGCCGTCCACGGCGTTGCGCCGGTGCTGGCGGTCGATGGTGATCACGACCGCCGCGCCGCGGCGCTCGTAGCGAACCGGCGGCGCCGACCCGTTCGCGGGCTCGCTCATGCGCGCGGGGCTGCTACCAGCCGCCGCGCCACTGCCCGTTGGACAGGTACGCCTTCTGCGCGGCCTTGCGCGCTTCCTTGCGCTTGTCCAGGTGGCGCTGGATCATGCTCATCGTGAACACGAACAGCGGAAAGAAGATGATCAGCGCGAAGCCCGCGTCCGTGACCGCGAGTTCGTTGGTCGCGCCGTAGAAGCCGCGTCCGTCGTTGTGCGCGCTCGCAACCGGGGCGAGCACGAGCGAGGCGAGCGCCGCGAGGCAAAAGAGCGTTGCGAGCAGCCGCGTACGGAGCATTGCGCTGTGGATGCTACAGCAGGGCAGGCTCGCTCTATCGCAGGGCAGGCTCGCTCTATCTCATGTTCGCATCGTTGCCCGTATAGCCATAGACATACAGAACTCGCCAGAGCACGACGCCGCCCGCCCGGTCACACATCGGGCACAGAATCAGTGCCTACCATCAGCAGCCGATGGCCCTCGTAATCGCATCGGACCTGCACAAGGACGTCGCCGGGCAGCCGCTGCTGCAAGGCGTGTCGTTCAAGCTCGAGCGCCGCGAACGCCTGACGCTGGCGGGACGCAACGGCGTGGGCAAGACGACGCTCTTGCGGATGCTGGCCGGCGAGACCTCGATCGACGGCGGCGAGCTGAGCGTGGCGAAGGGCGTGCGCATCGCGCTGCACGACCAGCGCCCGCCACGGGAGCGCGCGCTGGCGCTGCGCGACTACCTGCTGTCGGGGTGCGCGGAGGAGCTTCGCATCGAGGCGCAGCTGGTGGAGCTCGAGGCGAAGATGGCGGGCGGGGCGACCGACGAGCAGACGCTCTCGCGCTACTCCGCCGCGCAGGCGCGGCTGGAGGCGCGCGGCGGCTACCTGTGGCGCAACCGCGCGAGCGCGATGGCGCACGGGCTGGGCTTCCGCGACGAGGATCTCGAGCGCAGCCTCGACACGTTCTCCGGCGGCCAGCTCACGCGCGCGTCGCTCGCGCGGGCGCTGGCGACGGGTGCGGACGTGCTGCTGCTCGACGAGCCCACCAACCACCTGGACGTCGACTCGCTGGAGTGGCTCGAGCAGACGCTCGTGGAGCTCGAAGCCGCCGTCGTGCTCGTGGCGCACGATCGCTGGTTCTTGGAGGCGGTGGGCACGGCGGTGCTGGAACTGTATGGCAGCCCCCCCGCCCAACCCACACGCGCGCGCTTCTTCGCCGGCACGTGGCACCAGTGGCGGCGCGAGCAGGCCGCGCGCGAGATCGCGCTCGGCAAGGCGATCGACAAGCAGCAGGCGGAGATCGCGCGCATGGAGCGCTTCATCGAGCGCTTCCGCTACAAGGCCACGAAGGCGCGCCAGGCGCAGTCGCGCGTGAAGAAACTGGCGAAGGTGGAGCGCCTCGAGCGGGGCGCGGGTGGGTCCGCCAAGTCCAAGGGGCTGGAGTTCAAGTTCGCCAAGCCCGAGCGCTCGGGGCGGGTGATCTTCGAGCTGCTCGACGGTCGCATCGAGGTGGGCGGGACGGGCGGCGAGCTCCCGATCGTGCTGCTCGACCACGTGGAACTGTGGCTGGAACGCGGCGAGCACGTGTCGCTGGTGGGGCCGAACGGCGCCGGCAAGACCACGCTGATCGAGACGCTCGCCGGGCGCCGGCCGCTGGCGGCGGGCAAGCTCAGCACGGGCCACAACGTGAAGGTCGGCTACCTCTCCCAGCACGCGGACGAGCTCGGCGCGGGCGACGGCTCTCACCCGCCCGGCGCGGTGGGCGGGAATCCGAACCCGACCGTGCTGGAGGCGACGCAGTACGCGACGAAGCTGACGCCGGGAAAGGCGCGCGCGCTGCTCGGGCGCTTCCTGTTCTCCGGCGAGGATGCCGAAAAACCGCTGAGCGGCCTGTCCGGCGGCGAGCGCCGGCGCCTGTCGCTGGCGGTGCTCGTGCAGTCGGCTGCCAACGTGCTGATCCTCGACGAGCCCACCAACCACCTCGACCTGGAGAGCCGCGAGGCGCTGGAGGACGCGCTGCGCGCGTTCCCCGGGGCGATCCTGCTGGTGTCCCACGACCGCGCGCTGCTCGACGCGGTGGGCACGCGCACGATCGCCGTCGAGGATCGCTCGCTGCACAGCTATACGGGCGGCTGGCCCGAGTACGTGCGCGTGC
>JASHYF010000269.1 GCA_030043235.1 Solirubrobacteraceae bacterium
GGGTTCGCACGTTTTGCGCCGCGCTGGTCGGTCGTGGGGCACTGCGCCTCGTCGCCTGCCCCGATCGCAGGGCTGCCCGGTTTCAGCAGATGCAGCGGTGTCGTGCCACCATCGTTGAGCAGCGACGACTGCAACAGCGGTTTCTTGTTGCTCAGCGCTCCGACGCCACAGCTTCCGTCCGAGTCGAGGCTGTGATCGCTTTTCGTCGCGGCACCCACGCAGTCGCCGTCGCCCGCGTTTTCAGCGACAATGGTGTTGGTGAGGTCGAGCGTGCCCCCGTTCTGAAGGCCGCCATCGGTGTTGAACGCGACCGTCGCATTGAAGAAGCTCGCCGTGCCATAATCGAGAACTCCGTATTCCGAATCTTCCGAGATCGTCGAGTTGCGAACGGCGAGGGTTCCTTCGACTTCGACGCGGACGCCGGAGCCGGTGTTCCCCTCGAGCGTCGTGCTTTCGATCGTAAGGTTGCCTTTCGGCGCGACTTCGATCGCAGGCGTCCCGAGGCCGCCGCCGCCCCCGATCTCGAGGTTCCTGAGCGTGACCGACACGCCCCCTTCGACCACGAACAGTTGCGCGAAGGTGGGTTCGACCGACGTTCCAGCGATCGAGGCGGCCTCCCCCTTTATCGCCGGGGAGCCCGAGGGCCCTTCGATCGTCAGTGGCCCGCTGGTATTTTTGAGTAGAAATGTTTTCTGCGGCACGTAGATGCCGCCTTCGAGGACAATCGTGTTCGCTTCTGCCTTGGCGTTGGCTTTGGCGATAGCCGCAGTCAGTTCGGCCGTGTTTTTCACCGGATATGTTTCGGCGCTCGCGCCAGGCGCATAGAGCATGCCAAGACCCACGGCCAGGATCAACAGACCGACGACGTGGCGGCGACAGTGAGCTATCTTCGGGCCCATCAGGCTGTTCGTTGTACCATAAGAAAGGGCGAGCGAGCGACCCTGTTCACGAGTTGGAGATAATCTGCGTGAACGTGATCGAGCCGCTGAGCAGGCGCCCGCTCTCGTAGTAGCCGTTCGAGAGGCGAATGCTGAGCGTGGCACGTCCAGCGTGGCTCTCCAATACGATGTGTATGCGAACGCGCTGTCGATTCGCCTTCTCCACGCCACTCCCGGTGAGGGTCGCGACGCCCCGGGATCGGTCGATCGACAGCGACGTCACCGTCAGAGCGCCGAGCGAGACGTGGCGGGCGCTGTCCGCATAGAGGAAGGTCGCGCTCCTGCGACCGGACTGCGCCCGGAGCGTGACGGTGATCCGCGAGCCGCGTGCTCCACGCAGCCTGCCGTGTCCGCTGACCACCAGGGAGACGGCGCCCGAGCCGCTCGAGCGAGGTGCCGATCCCGGCCCGGAATTCGCCGGCGCCCGCGGGGCGCCACCCTGTACAGCTCCCACCTCGTAGGCACCGAGGTCGCAACGGCCGTTCGGGCGGATGAAGTGGCGCTGATCATACGGTGGGCATCGGGAGTCATCGCCCGCGCCGATCGCCGGACTGCCTGCTTCCAGGGCGTGCGTCGGCGTCGGGCCACCGTTGTTGCGCAGCTCGGCGTCCAGCAGCGGATTTACGTCGCTGAGCGGACCCACCCCGCAACTGCCGTCCGAGTCGAGGCTGTGATCGCTCGTGGTGGCGTGCCTCGTGCAGTCGGACGGGCTGTTGTCCGCGACGATCGTGTTCGTCAGCTTCAGCACACCGTCGGAGTCGTCGATGCCTCCGTTCGTGTTGAACGCGATCGTGGAGTTGAACAGGCTCGCGGTGCCATCGTCGATCAGCCCGAAGTCGGAGCCATCGCTCAGCGTTGAGTTCCGCACCGTCGCCGAGCCTCCAGACTCCACCTCCAGGCCAGGGCCGTCGTTGCCCTCGATCGTCGAGCTTTCGACGTCCACGGCGCCGAAGTCGTCGAGCGCCGCCGCGAAGGCTCCTCCCCCCCCGGTGGTCAGCTGGACGTCGCGAAGGGTCAGGCTCGCATGGGCTTCCACGAGCAGGAGATCCGAGGGAAACGGTTCGACCGCGCCACCGTCGATCCTGGCGCCTGGCCCGGATGACGGCCCGGCGATCGTGACGCTGCCGCTGACGCGCAGCGTCAGCGAGGGCACGAATACTCCACTGCTCAAGACGATCGTGCTCGGCGCCGAACTCGCATCCGCGCGCGCGACCGCCGCTTCGAGCGCCGCTCCGTCGCCGGCGTCGTAGGACGCCGCCGACGCGCTCCCGGGGCAGGCGGCCAGCGACGACACCACGAGCGCGACGAGCCATCCGGACCTAAACCTGCGCATGTTGCTCCCGAACCCCAGCGCCCGGTGCCGACGCACGTGGACGGAGCCGGCATCGCCGGCTCCGTCCGCGCTTCGCTTCTCGCGACACTGCCTGTCGCCCGCCATCCGCCACCTCACTAGAAGTTCGACTCGAAGCCTTCCGTCAGGAGGGGCAGCCAGCCGGTTGGCAGTGGCGCGTAGTTGTGAGCGGTGAGCTTGTCCTGTGCGGTCGATGACAGAACGTATGTGAAGTACGAATACAGGGTCCTGCGCTGGTTGTTCGTGAGCCGTGTAATCGCGTTTTCGGTTCCGCTCGTGTCGTCCAGCCCCGTGTACACCAAGTCGAACGCCAGCGCACAGATCGGGTACCTGTTGCCCAGGTCCACCGCGTTCTCGTGGTTGGGGAACTCGGCCGTCGCTTCGTTGTTGTTCGCCCAGTTGTCGTCTTCGGCGTTGAGGCCCACGGCGCCGTTCTTGCCGCCGCTCGGAAGGGTCAGCGTGCTGAAGTTGCAGTTGGCCGCCGAGCCGCTTTGCGGAGACTGGTAGCCCGTGTT
>JASHYF010000270.1 GCA_030043235.1 Solirubrobacteraceae bacterium
CGCGGCCCGCCCGCCCGCAGGCAGGCGAGCGCGCGAAGCTGGCCGCGCCGAGCAGCGACTACACCGACGCCAGCGGCAACGTGCTCACGTTGCGCGGCTCGTTCACGCCGGGCGCGCGGCGCGAGTACGCGCAGGCGCTCGCCGGCGCGGGAGATCGCCCGTCGGCCACCCGCGAGGATGCCTGGCAGCGCGCGTTCGAGCTGCTGTTCGAGCGCCTGGCCGTGCGCTGGGTGATCGCCGGAGCGCCGATCGAGCGCCAGCGCGAGCTGCTCGCCCGCTTTCGCATCGCCTCCGCGCAGGAGCGCGCGTGGGTGCGCACGGCGCTTCGCGAGCACTGCGCCGAGCACTTCCCCGACGTGCGGGCACCGTGAGCGGGAGGTGCCGGGGACGCCGCGGCTGAGGCCGGTCGCCGCGCCACAGCGAGCGCAAGCTGCGCGATTGGCGAGGGTTGCGCCGCATCATCTGGCCTGCCACGCTGTTGGAGATACCGTGAGCGAAGGCGGTCGCCTGGACAGGCGCACGTTCATCAAGCAGGGGGCGCTGGGCGGCGCAGCGATGCTCGGCCTGCCTGTGCCCGTCGGGGTGCGCTCGCCGCACGCGCGCTCACGCGCCAAGCGCACTCGTCGGCAGACGCCGGCCGGCTCCTCCGCGCCTCCCAACATCCTCACGATCATCGTCGACCAGCTGCGCACGCCGGTGTGGATGCCGCCGGCGTGGGGCCCGGCGCAGGCGATGCCCAACCTGGCCGCGTTGCGCGAACGCTCGGTCAGCTTCGAACGCCATTACACGGCGGCGAATGACTGCTCGCCGTCGAGGAGCGTGCTGCTGACGGGCCTGTACACCCACCAGAGCGCCGTCATGATCACGGGCGCCGGGTGGCTCGACCCGCGCTTTCCGACCTGGGGCAAGCTGCTGCGCAGGCTGGGCTACGAGACCGCCTACTACGGCAAGTGGCACCTGAACCCCAACCCATACGCGTCGCTGGAGAAATACGGGTTCTCCGGCGGCACCTACCCCTCGCCCAACGGCTCTCCCGGCCAGGGCACGCAGGCGGACCCCTCGATCGCAGAGCAGTTCGTCGAGTGGTTCGCCGGCCACGCCGGACAGTCGCCGTGGGCGACGACCGTGTCGTTCGTCAACCCTCACGACATCGCCTGGTGGCACCGCTACACCGAACGCATCGAAGCCGAGGCCGATCCGCCCGCGCGCGCCATCTCGCTCCCCGCCAACTACGAGACCCCCGAACAGCTCCTGGAAAAGCTCAAGCCGCAGCTGCAGCGCTCGCTGCAGGACACCGCCGCCCGGTCGTTCGGGTCCGTGCCCTTCACCGGGCCGGATGCGCTGTCGTGGTGGACGGACATGATGAACACCTACCTGCTGCTGCAGGGCTATGTGGACGCGCAGATCGGCAGGGTGCTGGAAACGCTCGCGAGCAGGCCGGAGGTCGCGGCCAACACGATCGTGATCTTCACCTCCGATCACGGCGAGTACGCCGGCTCGCACGGGATGCGCGGCAAGGGCGCCTCCGCTTACGAGGAGGCGATCCGGGTGCCGCTGGAGGTGTACGACCCGCGCGGAGTGTTGACGCGCGCGACCGAACTGCCGCGCAGCCAGCTCACCTCGAGCGCGGACGTGGCGGCGTTGATGTTGACGATCGCGTGGGGCTCGGCGAGCTGGCGCGCCGAACCCGAGTATGCGCACCTCGCATCTCGCCTGGATCTCGCGCAGATCTGCGCCGATCCGCAGGCGCCGGGGCGAAAGTGGGTGCTGCACGCCACCGACGAGGACGTCACCGAGTTCGCCACCGAACCGTATGCCGCCGAGGCTCCCCGCCACGTCGTGTCGCTGCGCTCGCCGCAGGGGAAGTTCACGACCTACTCCAACTGGCGCGCCGGCACGATCGAGGTGGAAGCGAGCGGGCAGGAATCCGAGCTCTACGACTACTCGAGCGAAGCCGGACGCCTCGAGATCTCGAGCCAGGCCCGTGCGGACTCGCCGCTGGAAGAAGAACTGTGGCAGACCCTCGAAGACCAGGCCATCCCGCAGGAGCTGCGCGAGCCGCTGCCCGCCTCGCTGCAGGACGCGCAGCGTGACGCCTTCGCGAAGTACTTCTCCTTCGAGGAACGTGAGAATCTGAAGATCGCCGAAGCGCACCGCCCCGAGGCCCAGGAACCCGCGCCGGAAGCGCTGTAGGGCGCGGCCCCCGGCCGCCGGTCCCGCGCTGGCGCTCGCCCTCCACCGCGCGAGGCCGGCGGGCCGCCGCAGCCGGCCGGGCGATAGGTTGCGCCGGTGCGCGCGATGAACATCGTGGACGTCTTCACCACGGCTCCCTACCGGGGCAACCCGGTCGCGGTGGTGCTCGACGGGGCGGGCCTGACGAGCGAGCAGATGCAGCGCTTCGCTCACTGGATGAACCTCTCCGAGACCACCTTCGTGCTGGGCGCCGGCGACCCTGCGGCGGACTATCGGCTGCGCATCTTCACGCCGATGGAAGAGCTGCCGTTTGCCGGGCACCCGACGCTTGGCAGCTGCCACGCGTGGCTGTCCACGGGCGCGACGCCGAAGCGCCGGGACGCGATCGTGCAGGAGTGCGGCGCCGGGCTCGTCAACGTGAGGCGGACGGACGAGGGCCTCGCCTTCGCGGCGCCGGCGCTCAGGCGCAGCGGGCCGGTGGAGGAGCCGCTGCTGGCGCGCATCGCCTCGGCGCTTCGGATCGACCGCGGCGACGTGCGCGACGCGCAGTGGGCCGACAACGGGCCGGGCTGGGTGGCGGTGATGCTGGCGAGCGCCGAGGCGGTGCTCGCGTTGCGCCCCGGCCTCGTCGACTTCTCGCTTGGCGTGATCGGGCCCTACCCCGCGGGCGCGCCGGAGGCGTTCGAGGTGCGTGCGTTCTTCGCGAAGGACGGCGCCACCGTGGAGGACCCGGTGACCGGCAGCCTGAACGCGTCGCTCGCGCAGTGGCTGCTGTCGAGCGGTCGCGTGAGCGCCCCGTACGTCGTGAGTCAGGGCACCGCGCTCGGGCGCAGCGGGCGCGTGCACATCTCGCGCGGCGAGGACGGCGCGGTTTGGGTCGGCGGCGGCAGCGTCACGTGCGTCGAGAGCCAGGTCGCGCTGTAGCGAGCTCGAGCCGCGGTCCGCGGTGATCCCCCGCCGCGACGAACCTCGCGGTGGCGGGGCTGAGCACGAACTCGAGCACCTCGCCCGTCTCGCCGCGCACGCGCAGGCGCCTGCCCCCCTCGCGCACGCCCACCACGGTCGCGTGCTCCACCTCGCCGCCGAAGTGGGCGATCCGCGCGCGCGCGCCGACGCGCGGCAGTGGCCTGCTTGGAGCGAGCACGGAGCGGGATCCTAGCGATACGGATACCTTGCGACGATGCGCCGCACGAAGATCGTCGCCACGATCGGCCCCGCCTCGCGCGAGCCGGAGACGCTGCTGCGGATGGTCGAGGCGGGGATGGACGTGGCGCGGCTGAACTACTCGCATGGAACGCTCGAGGAGCACGCGGAGACGGTCCGCCGCGTGCGCGACGCCGCCGGCAGGGTGGGGCGTCCGGTGGCGATCCTCCAGGACCTGCCCGGCCCGAAGCTGCGCATCGGCCCGCTGGACGAGGACGTCGTCGAGCTGACCCCCGGCGAGCGCGTGACATTCTCCTGCGGAGACGGGGACACCCCTGGGGACGCGCGGCACATGAGCGTCTCCTGGGCTGGGCTGCCGGGCGCGGTGCAGGAGGGCTCGATCCTGTACCTGGCGGACGGCTCGGTGCGCCTGCGCGTGGTCGACGTGCGCGCGGGCTCGCACGAGCTCGACGCCGAGATCGAGGTAGGCGGCGCGGTCGCCTCGCGCCAGGGCCTGAACATCCCCGGGCCGGTGACGGCGCTGCCGTCCGTGCCGGAGGAGGACCTGCACCTGCTGGCGCACGGCGAGTCGATCGGCGTGGACATGGTCGCGCTGTCGTTCGTGCAGTCGCCCGAGGACGTGGAATCGGTGCGCAACCACACGCGCCTGCCGCTGATCGCCAAGATGGAGAAGCCCGAGGCGGTCAAGCGCGCGGCGGAGATCGTCGGCGCCGCCGACTGCGTGATGGTCGCGCGCGGCGACCTCGGCATCGAGCTGCCGATAGCGCAGGTGCCGATCGTGCAGAAGCAGCTGCTCGAGCTGGCCGGCTGGATGGCGCGGCCGTCGATCACCGCGACGCAGATGCTCGACTCGATGGTCAGCTCCCCGCGCCCGACGCGCGCGGAGGTGGCGGACGTGGCCAACGCGATCCTCGACGGCACCGACGCGGTGATGCTCTCCCAGGAGACGGCCGTGGGGGCGCATCCGGTGGAGGCGGTTGCGATGATGGCGGCCGTGGCAGTGCAGGCCGAGTCGATCGCCCCGTACGAGCGCTGGAACGAGTCGCGCGTGCGCCGCACGCACTCCGACCCCGCGTACACGATCGCGCACAACCTCTGCGACGCCGCCCGCGAGCTGCGCCTGGAGGCGCTGGTGATCCCCACGCTGTCGGGCCGCTCGGCGCGGCTGGTCTCCGCGCACCGCCCGACGGTGCCGATCTACGCGCTCTCGCCGGGACGCGAGACGGTCCGCCGCTGCGGGCTGATGTGGGGCGTACAGGCGGCGTCGATGCCGCGGCACGAGACGACCGAGGCGCTGATCGCCGATGCGGCGCGGCGCGTGGTGGAGCTCGGCTGGTGCGAGCGCGGCCAGCGCGTGGGCATCACCGCGGGCCTGCCCTCCGGACGCCCGGGGACCACCAGCCTCTTCCAGATCCAGGTGCTGTGAGCCACTCCTGTGAGCGGCACGAGGCGCGGGGCAGCGGAGCGACGATGAGCGAGCGGACAGGGAAGCGGTGATGGCCGGGGACGACAAGCAAGCAGACGTGCTCGCGATCTTCGGCATCACCGGCGACCTCGCGAAGGTGATGACCTTCCGCTCGCTCTATCGCCTCGAGCAGCGGGGACTGCTCGACTGCCCGATCGTGGGGGTGGCGGTGGACGACTGGACGGTCGATCAGCTGCGCGAGCGCGCGCGAGAATCGATCGTGGCCACCGGCGAGCAGCTCGACGGGAAGGTG
>JASHYF010000271.1 GCA_030043235.1 Solirubrobacteraceae bacterium
CAGCGCGTTGCGGCTCGACATCGCCAAGCCGTCCTCCTCACGTACGGTGGGCAGCGCCTCGATCCGCACCGGCAGGTTCAGATCGCGGGCCAGCCGGCGGATGAGCACGAGCTGCTGGGCGTCCTTCTGACCGAAGTAGGCGACGTCGGGCATGGCCATGCCCAGCAGCTTCGTCACGACGGTCGCCACGCCGCGGAAGTGCTCCGCGCCGCGCGCGGCGCCCTCCAGATGCTCGCTCGCGTCGCGCACTTCGACGCTCGTGGCGAACCCGGGGGGATAGACCTCCTCGACGCCCGGGACGAACAGCACGTCCGTGCCGGCGCGCGCGGCCTGCTGCGCGTCGCGGCGCTCGTCGCGCGGATAGCGCTCCAGATCGAAGCGCTCGTTGAACTGGGTGGGGTTGACGAACAGCGAGACCACCACCACGTCGCACTGCTCGCGCGCGCGGTCGATCAGCGAGAGGTGGCCTTCGTGCAGAGCGCCCATCGTGGGGACGAGCCCGATCGTCCGCTCGCCGCGGCGCGCGGGAAGGAGCTCGGCGCGCAGCTCCGCGACAGTGCGCACGATCCTCATGCGCGCAGTGAGGTCGGGTGGTGGCGGTTCATGAGCTTCGGTCCAGTTCCCTGCGGATACCGGCGCGACTCCAGATGCACAGCGGTGCTGCGTGAGGTCCACCACGAGCAACTCGTTGACGGCCTGTGAGAGATCATACCCGGCCGGGCGCGGTGTCAAGCGGGCCGGGGCTTGTGTGCGCAATGTCACATACCCCTCCGCAGCCCTCAGGGAGGCGCGTAGGTGCGGTTTCGCACAAGAATCTTCTCAGTTTCTCGCGGTTGGAGTAGCGTTTATCCGATGTTTGGGAGGCGCAAGGCAGCTTCCGGCAAGCAGGTCCAGCGCAAAGAAGAAGAAGGATCGCAGGAGGAGCCCACGGCAGGCGGGCCCTCGGCTGCCGAGGCAGCCGCCGGCGGGCGCCGCCCGGTCACGTTGGACACCGGCTGTCTGTGCGGCCATACCAGGCGGGAGCACACGGGGATGCAGATGGAGGTCAAAGGGCGCTGCCTGGAATGCGGGTGCGAGGAGTTCCGCCGGGCAGGGGAGGGGCCGGAGGCGGACGAGGAGACGATCGCGCGCATCAAAGCGGCGGTCGCGAAGGTGGAGCACCTGATCGAGGCCGTGGCCACCTTCAACGGTAAATCGCCCAAGTAGGCAGTCGCCCGCGCGTGGACGGCAGGGCGCACCGAGCCGCGGCCGCTCACCAACCGCCCGGCCGGCGCGGCTCACCACGCCTCGACGAACGGGCGCGCCTTGCCCGGCCGCCGCCACCACTCGCCGCTGTGCGCGCCGAACAGCGTCGCGATCCAGCGTCGTGAGTCGGCGGGATCGATGATGTCGTCGATCTCGCCGTAGGCGGCCATGTTGACTCCGCGACCACGCTCGTAGGCGGCGGCGACCATCTGCTCGAACAGGCGCTCGCGCTCCTGCTCGCCGGCGACCGCGTCCAGCTCCCGTCGCATGCCCAGGCGCACGGCGCCCTCCAGCCCCATGCCGCCGAACTCCGACGTGGGCCAGCCTACGGTGAACAGCGGCGCCTTGAAACCCCCGCCGGCCATCGCCTGGGCGCCGAGCCCGTAGCCCTTGCGCAGCACGATCGTCCCGACGGGCACGCTCAGGTTGGCGCCGCCGAGGAACATGCGCGCGAAGTGGCGCACCGTCGCCGTGCGCTCCGCCTCCGGGCCGACCATGAACCCGGGCGTGTCGCACAGGAACAGCAGCGGCAGCTCGAACGCGTCGCACAGCTGCAGGAAGCGCGCCGCCTTGTCGGCGCCGTCGGCGTCGATCGCGCCACCGAGGTGTCTCGGGTCGTTGGCCACGACCCCCAGCGGGCGACCATCGACGCGCGCGAGCGCGGTCAGCATCCCAGGCCCGAAGCCGTCGCGCAGCTCGAGCACCGAGCCCTCGTCGAACAGCGCCTCCACCACGCGGCGCACCTCGTAGATGCGCTTGCGCTGCTCGGGGACCAGGTCGCGAAGCAGCCGCTGGTCGGGCACCGAGGGAGCCTCGCCGGAGTGCGGGCGTCCGCGGAAATAGGACAGGTAGCGCCTGGCCAGCGCCACCGCCTCGGCGTCGTCGGCTGCGCGCAGGTCGACCACGCCGTTTGCGTGCTGAACGTCGATCGGGCCGACGTCCTGCGGCTCGTGCACGCCCAGGCCGCCGCCCTCGATCATCGCCGGGCCGCCCATGCCGATGCTCGCGTCCTCCGTCGCGATCACCACGTCGCAGCAGCCGAGCAGCGCGGCGTTGCCCGCGAAGCAGTAGCCGGAGGCGATGCCGACGAGCGGCACGAGGCCGGACAGGCGCGCGAACAGCTGGAACGCGCGGCAGTCCAGACCCGCGACGATCGGCATGTCCACGTCGCCCGGGCGCCCGCCGCCGCCCTCCGCGAACAGCACCACCGGCAGCCGCCGGCGCTCGGCGAGCTCGAACAGCCGGTCCTTCTTCGCGTGGTTGCGCACCCCCTGGGTGCCGGCCAGGACGGTGTAGTCGTAGGAGAGCGCCACGCACGGCCGCCCGTCGATCTCCCCCACGCCGCCCACGAGGCCGTCCGCGGGGGTGCGCGCGATCAGCTCCTCGCGCGAGCGCCGGCGCTCCTGGGCGGCGAACACCAGCGGGCCGTACTCCACGAAGCTGCCCGCGTCGAGCAGGTCGGCGAGGTTCTCGCGCGCCGTACGGCGGCCGCGCTCGTGCCGCTGGGCGACCGCGTCCACCCTTGCGGCGTCCAGCCCGATCTCGTGGCGCTCGCGCACCGCGCGCAGGTCCGCGCGCTCGTCCGCGGGCGCGCTCGCCCCCGTCCGCGAGGAGTGCGCCGCCGTTCCCGCGCCCGCGCCGAGCTCGAGCGTGGCCAGCAGCTGGCCCTCCTGCACGGCGTCGCCGACCGCCACGGCCAGGCTGCGCAGCACGCCCTCCACGCCCGCGAGCACCTCGTGCTCCATCTTCATCGCCTCCAGCACCACCAGCGGGCTGCGCGCTCCCACGCGCTCCGCGCGCGCGTGCGGGATCGCCACGACCACGCCGGCGAACGGGGCGGTCACCCGGTGCTCGGGGGCTGAGGGCATCGGCGGATCATCCCTCAACGCGCCCGGGTGGGTCATCCCTGCCGGCGGGGGCTCACTCGCCCCACACCTCCTCGGCGGTCTCGACGATCAGGCGGAGCTTGGCGATCTCCTCGTCCTGCGTGAGCAGGTTGCCCTCGACGGTGGAGGAGAAGCCGCACTGCGGCGAGAGGCACAGCTGGTCCAGCTCGACGTAGCGCGAGGCCTCCTCGATGCGGCGCTTGAGCACGTCCTTGTCCTCGAGCTGCGGGCGCTTGGTCGTGACGAGCCCGAGGACCACCTGCTTGCCCTTCGGCACGAAGCGCAGCGGCTCGAACGTGCCCGAGCGCTCGTCGTCGTACTCGAGGAAGAAGCCATCGACCTGCAATTCGCCGAACAGCGCCTCGGCGACGAAGTCATAGCCGCCTTCGGCCGCCCAGGAGGAGCGGAAGTTGCCGCGGCACATGTGCGTGGTCACGGTCATCCCGGCCGGCCGGTGTGCGAGCGCCTGGTTGATGTGGCGTATGTACACCTCGTGCTGGTGCTCGGGATCGCCGCCGATGGCCGCCACGTGCTCGCGCTGCTTGGGGTCGTTCATGTACGCGAGGCTCGTGTCGTCGAACTGCAGGTAGCTGCAGCCGAGCTCGCCGAGGCGGCGGACCTCCTCGGCGTAGGCCGCGACGAGGTCGGCCCAGAACTGCTCGATGTCGGGGTACACCGCCGCGTCGATCGAGGCGCGGCCGCCGCGATAGTGGACCATGCTCGGCGAGGGGATCGTCAGCTTGGGCGTGGCCGCGGACACCTGGCCTCTCAGGAACCGGAACGCCTCGCCGAAGATCGTGTGCTCGAGCGAGATCCTCTCGCCGACGCGCATCGACGGCGGGGCGAACTCGACCTCGCCCTGCTCGTTGTGGAAGGCGACCTTCAGCGAGCTGTCCATGACCTTGCTCACGCCGCCGAGCTGGTAGATGAAGTCCATGTGCCAGGACGCCCGGCGGAGCTCCCCGTCGGTGGCCGAGCGCAGGCCGGCGTCTTCCTGCAGCTTCACGACCTCGCGGATCGCCTCGTCCTCGACGCCGCGCAGCTCCTCCTCGTCGATCTCTCCCTTGGCGTGACGCTCGCGCGCCTGCAACAGCTGGGGCGGCCTCAGCAGGCTGCCGACGTGATCCGCCCGGAACGGGGGCTTGGTGCGCGCGGACACGGCGACGAGGATACCCTCGCTCACTGTGGCTCCTTCGCCTCGAGGTGGTCGAGGATCGAGCCGGTCAGCGCTTGCGGCGACTCGACGGACGCAGATGGGCGCCTGCGAGGAGAGCCGGTCGCACGCCCTGGAGGGCGGCCGTCAGCCGGCCGGGCGGTACTCGGCGAGCGCGCGATCGACGAAGGCGCGCGCCGCGCCCAGGTAGGACTCGGGCTGGAGCGCGGCCTCGAGCTCGCCGGGCGACAGCGCGGCGCTCACCTCCGGCGCTCGCAGCAGCGCCTCGCGCAGCGTCACGCCCTCCTCGCGGGCGCGGCGCGCGGCAGCCTGTACGAGCTCCTGCGCGGGCCACCAGCCCAGGTGCTCGGCCAGCGCGCTCACCGCCGCCTCGGCCATCGCCAGATCGCCCGCCGCGCGCAGGTTCGCGCGCATGCGCTCGCCGTCCACCTGCAGGCCCTCGAGCATCTCGCGCGCGGCCGCGGCCGCCGAGCCGGCCACGCGCAGCAGGTCGCACAGCGTCTCCCACTCCCCCTGCCACGCGCCGGCCGCGCGCTCGTGCTCCTGAACCATCGCCGCGTGCAGCGTCATCGCCAGCCCGGGCGCGCGCCCGGCGCACGCGAGCACGGCCACGGCGGCCACTGGGTTGCGCTTGTGGGGCATCGTCGAGGAGCCGCCGTCCTCCTCGCGGGCGCCTTCGCGCACCTCCGCGACCTCGTCCTGCGCCAGCAGCGTCACGTCCCGCGCGGGCTTCGCGAGCGCGCCGGCCAGCAGCGACAGGGACGAGGCGATGCTCGCGACCCGCCCCCGCTCGGTGTGCCACGGCAGCGCCGGCGCGGCGAGATCGAGCTCACGCGCCACGCCCGCGGCGATCGCCGGGCCCTCCTCGCCGCATCCTCCCCGGGGTGTGAGCGCGGCCGCCGTGCCGGCGGCTCCGCCGAGCTGGACCGCCAGCGCCCATTCGGCGCTGGCGAGCAGGCCGGCTCGCGCCGAGGCGATCCCGGCAAGCCAGCCGGCGGCCTTCAGCCCGAAGGTCACCGGCAGCGCCTGCTGCAAGAGCGTGCGGCCGAGCATCGGCGTGTCGCGGTGGCGCTCGGCGAGCTGCGCGCAGGCGATCGCGGCGCCGGCCGCGTCCGCCGCGATCGGCCCGAGCGCGCGCTTGGCGAGGAGCATCGCGGCCGTGTCGAGGACGTCCTGGCTGGTGGCGCCGCGATGCACCTCCGCGGCCGCCCGCTCGGGCAGGAGCGCGCGCAGCGCCCGCACCATCGGCATCACCGGGTTGCCGGTGCGCGCCCCCTGCGCGCCGAGCGCCGCGAGATCGAAGCGCTCGGCCTTGCAGGCGCCCGCGATCGCGGCGGCAAC
>JASHYF010000029.1 GCA_030043235.1 Solirubrobacteraceae bacterium
ACCGGCGCCAGCAGCGGCGAGGTCTGGTGGATCACGAACAGCGCCTGCAGGACGAGCGTGGCGGCGAGCAGGCGCCGGTCGCGGGTGACGACGGCGAGCGGGAGCGGCCACAGGATGTACCAGGCGAGCAGCCAGGTGCTGGTGACGCAGATCGCCAGCAGCGCCCAGCCGGAGGCGGCGACCCAGTCGTAGCCGCGCCAGGTGCGCCACAGCAGGTAGCCCACGATCAGCACGAGCGCGGCCTTCAGCAGGTCGTGGTCGACCGGGAACACGCCCGGCTTGCCGAACAGGTGGGCGATCTCGGTGGCGAAGCTGTCGGTGGACACGAACGCGGCGTCGCGGTTGAGCGCCGCCACGAGGTCGATCCCGTGGATGCCGAACGCCGCGTAGCCGACGAGCGCGCCGAGGACGATCGCCGCGAGCGCGCCGAGGATCGGCGCGAGGCGCCGGCCTGCGCCCCCAAAGGGGGAGCGCGAGAGGATCATGAACGGCAGCAGCACCGCGACCGTGGCCTTGATCAGCGCACCCGCGACCACCCACGCGGCGGCCGCCGCTTCGCGCCGGGAATCGATCCCACCCTCCCCTGAGGAGCGCCCGGCCAGACCGGCTCCCGTTTCGCGCGGAAAACCGGGGGTGAGTGAGGAGGAGCGCCCGGCGATCATGAGGCTGACCGCTGCCATCATCATGGCCATCATCAGCAGGTCGTTGTGCGCGCCGCCGAGGCCGTAGATCACATACAGCGGGTTGGCGCCGACGGCGAGCAGCGCGAGCGTCGGATCGAAGCCGCGAGCGCGCGCGCAGCGCCAGGTGAGCGCGAGCGTGGCGGCGCTCGCGAGCAGCGCCGCGAGCTTCATGCCCCACAGCGCGCCGGCCACGCCGAGCGGCGCGAGGGGGTAGGAGAGCAGCGTGAACAGCGGCCCGTAGGCGGTCGCCACGTGGATCCAGTCGATGCCGACGTACTTGAACACTGGATCGGCTGCGATCGCGATCGGCCCGTTCAGGTAGGGGTTCAGCCCGTGCTCGACGCCCATGCGCGCGTAGGCGATGTAGCTGAACACGTCGGTGGAGATCAGCACCGGCCCGGCGAACACGATCAGCTGCAGCGCCGCCACCAGCACGATCCCCCAGCGCGCAGAGATGGGGAGCACGCGAGCACGATCTGATGGCCGTGCGCCGGTCCTCGCCCCCGCGCGCGCGACGAGCGCGAGCAGGCCGGCGTACGCGCCGCTCGAGACGAGCAGCGCGATCAAGAAGACGCGATAGCCGAGGGGCTCGCCGATCCCCTCGAGCCACGAGGAGATGTCGGGCGATTTGGGGATCAGCGGCGAGAGGCCGTGGGCGGCGCCGTCGAGCACGATCTCGGCGGCGGCGAGGACGAGCAGCAGGCCGAGCACCGTGGCGAGCACGGGCGCCCAACGCTCGTCGCGGACGCCGACGAAGCCACGCTCGCTCTGCGCGAGGACGCTCACGAAGCGGCGATCGCCCCCGCGCTCACAACGCCGTCCACACGGTCTTCGTCTCCAGGTACGCGTCGAGCCCGTCGTGCCCGTGCTCGCGGCCGATCCCCGAGGCCTTGAAGCCGCCGAACGGCGCCGCAGGGTCGGCCACGCCCCAGGTGTTGATGTACACCATGCCCGCGTGCAGCATCGCGGCCAGGCGGTGAGCGTTCGACACATCGCGCGTCCACACCCCCGCTGCGAGCCCGTACTCGCTGTCGTTGGCGCGCGCGGCGACCTCCTCGAGCGTGTCGTAGGGAGAGGCGACGAGCACCGGGCCGAAGATCTCCTCGCGCGCGATCCGCAGCTCGTCGGAGGTGGTGGCGAAGAGCGTGGGTTCGACGAAGTAGCCGCCGCTGCCGGTGAGCGCGGCCTCGCCGCCCGCCAGCAGCTCTGCGCCCTCCTCGCGGCCGGACTCGATGTAGCCGAGGACGCGCTCGTGCTGCGCGGCCGACACCAGCGGCCCGAGCTCGGTGCCGGCGTCCAGCCCCGGACCGAGGTGCGCCGCTTTGGCAGCGCCGGCCAGCGCGCTCATGACCTCGTCGAATCGCTCCTTCGGGGCGAACAGGCGCGAGCCGGCGTTGCACGCCTGCCCGGAGTTGAAGTAGATCGCCTGGAAGGAGCCCTTGACGGCGGCCTCCACGTCGGCGTCGGGCAGGATGATGTTCGGCGACTTGCCGCCGAGCTCGAGCGTCACGCGCTTGAGCGCCCTGCCGGCCTTGGCGCCGATCTCGCGCCCGACGGCGGTCGAGCCCGTGAACGCGATCTTGTCTATGCCCGGCTGCTCGACGAGCGCCGCACCGGTGCTGGCGTCGCCGGTGAGCACGTTGATCACGCCCGGCGGGAAGCCGGCCTCGAGCGCGAGCTCGCCCACGCGCAGCGCCGACAGGGGCGTCTGCTCTGCCGGCTTGAGCACGACCGTGCACCCGGCGGCGAGCGCGGGGCCGAGCTTCCACGCGGCCATCAACAGCGGGAAGTTCCACGGGATCACCTGCGCGCACACGCCCACCGGCTCACGGCGGGTGTAGCAGTGCATGTTCGGCGCGCTCACCGGCAGCACCCCGCCCTCGATCTTCGTCGGCCAGCCGGCGAAGTAGCGGATGTGCGCTACCGCTCCGCCCACGTCCACGTACTGCGCGAGCCCCACCGGCTTGCCGTTGTCGAGCGACTCGATCTGTGCGATCTCCCGTGCGCGCTCTTCGATCGCCTGCGCGAGCGCGAGCATCAGTCGCTCGCGGCGGGCGGCCGGCATCGTCGCCCACGGGCCTTCGACGAGCGCGGCGCGTGCGGCGGCCACCGCGCGCGCCGCGTCCTCGGCGCCTGCGAGGGCGACCTCGGCGATCTCCCGGCCGTTGGCCGGGTCGAGCGTCGCGAACGTGCGCCCGTCGGCCGCGTCCACGCGCTCCGCGCCGATCAGGAGCCGGTGGGGCTGCGCGATGAACTCGCGCGCCGCGGCGCTCAGCGCATCGGGCAGGGTGTCTGCGGAGACGGTGGGCACAAGGGGAGCGTACCTGGCGCGGCCAACGCTTACGCTGTCTGTGGGCAGGAGCGCCCTGCCGGCAGCCGCGCCTGTGGGCGCCCGATCGCAAACCCCTGCGCATAGTCGACGCCCAGGCGCGCCAGCAAATTCATGGTCGCCTCGTCGCCGACGCACTCGGCGACCGTCTTGGCGCCCATCCCGCGCGCGATCTCGGCGATCGCGCCCACGAGCAGCTGGTCTGCAGGGGATGCGGGCAGGCGGCGGATGAACTCGCCGTCGATCTTCAGGTGGCTGAACGGGAGGTGCTTGAGGTAGGTGAGGGAGCCGAAGCCGGTGCCGAAGTCGTCCAGCGCAAGGCCGCAGCCGAGCGTGAGCACGCGCATGCAGAACTCGCGGGCGCTCGCCATGTCCGCGATCGCGGCCGTCTCCGTGAGCTCGATCACGAGGCGCGAGGGCTCGGCGCCGTACCGCTCGAGGCAGCGCTCGATGTGGGCGAGCATGCCGGCGCCGGTGACCGACAGGGCGGACACGTTCACCGCGAGCCGGCAATGGCGCTCTTCGCCCAGCTGCGCAAGCACGCGATCGACCACCATGCGGTCGATCGCCCCGATCAACCCGTAGCGCTCTGCGGCCGGCAGGAACCGCCCGGGCGCCACGAGGCTCCCGTCCGGCCGATCGGCGAGACGCAACAGCGCCTCGTGCTGGCACACGCGCCGGTCGCAGACCGACACGATGGGCTGGAAGTGCACGACGAACAAGCCCTGCTCGATCGCGCGGCACAGGCGTGCGAGCCCGGCGCTGAGCGCGCCTGCGTCCTGGCCAGCGCGCGCGGACGCGTCCACGGGTCCGCGCCGGACACGGAACGGTCGCGGAGAGGCCTCTGGCGCGGCGAAGCTGAGCATCTGCGCGAGCTTCTTCGACGGCCCCGCAGCCGCACCTGCGTCGAAGCGACGCCGATGAGCGACGCTACGGCAACGCCAGTTCGGCGATCAGCGACGCGGCGGCGCCGAGGGCGCGACCGCGCCACGGCGATCAGCGACGCGGCGGCGGCGAGGGCGCGACCGCGCCACGGCGATCAGCGACGCGACCGCGGCACGTATGGGCGCCGCGCACGGTCGGAGATCACGAGCAGCAGCGCGACGAGCACGAAGTTCATCACCACCGAGGAGCCTCCGTAGGCGACGAACGGCAACGTCACGCCCGTCAGCGGGATCACGCGCGTGACGCCGCCGACGATCACGAACACCTGCAGGGCGATCACGAACGACAGGCCGGTGGCGAGCAGCTTGGAGAAGGAGTCGCGCGCGAGCACCGCGGTCTTCAGGCCGCGCGCGATCAGCAGCAGGTAGACCCCCAGCAGTGCGGCCGCCCCGACGAGGCCGAGCTCGTTGACGATGACCGCGTAGATCATGTCGCTTTCGGGGACGGGCAGGATCGACGGCCCGTGCGCGCCGAGACGCAGCAGCGAGCGGTCGAAGCCCGTGCCGAGCAGGCCGCCGTCGGCCTGCGCGAACAGCGACTGGGCGAGCTGGTAGCTGCCGCCTTCCGGTTTGTTGTAGAGCGATTCCTGGAACGGGTGTTCCCAGTCGAGCACACGCGCGTGCACGTGGCTGACGTGCGTGGCCACGTACCACGCGCCGAGGGCGAACAGCACGAGCCCGATCAGCGGGAAGGAGAAGCGGCCGGTGGCGACGTACAGCAGCGCGAGGAACGCGCCGTAGAACATCAGCGAGGTGCCGAGCTCGCGCGTGATCAGTAGCGTGGCCATCGCCGCCCCCCACACGATCAGCATCGGCCCGAACTGCTTCATCGGCGGGATCGTCAGGCCCAGCACGCGCCGCCCCGCGGTGACGAGTATCTGGCGGTTGTCGCGCAGGTAGCTGGCGAGGAAGATCACGATCGCCACCTTCGCGAGCTCCGCCGGCTGGAAGGACACGCCGCCAACGTGGATGTCCAGGTAGGCGCCGTTGACCTGCTCGCCGATGCCCGGCAGCCGGGGCAGCACGGTCATGACGATGCCGACGGCCGCGATCGTGTAGCGGTAGCGCTCGAGCACGCCCACGCCGCGCCGGCGCAGCGCGAGGATGGTGGCCGCGAACAGCACGAGCCCGAGCACCATCCACTGCGCCTGCTGGCGCGCGAGCGTCGGTTCGATGCGGTAGATCATCACGATGCCCACGCTCGCGAGCACCGCCACCAGCGGGAACAGGTAGGGGTCGGCGTTGGGCAGCGCGTAGCGGATCACCAGGTGCGCGGCCAGGCACAGCCCGAGGAACAGCGCGCCGTAGGTCAGCGACACGCTGGAGGCGTGGTTGAGCGTCAGGTTCGTGGAGGCGCCCGGCGAGCTCCCCTGCTGCTGGATGAAGATCGCGGTGAAGCCCGCGATGACGAGCAGCGCGGAGGGCAAGAGGCCGAGGAGCTCCCGGTTGCGTGCGCTGAGCATCTCCAGCGAGCGTACCCGGTGGGGCGTATGGAAGCGCTTCATGCTGGCCCGTTGCTGATCGTGGCGCTGAGCGGCGCCGCCACCGCTCGAGCAACTCTCAAACCAGCAGATGATCGAGATCGCCAAATCTGCGAAGCCGTTGCGTTAGCGCTCCGGGCCGCGCGCGCTGGCTGCTCAGCCTCAGCCCGACGCGGCCGCCGCCTGGTCAAGCGCGGCGTTCACGAGCGCGTCCGCCTGGGCGTTCTGGGCGCGCGGCACCGTGCGAATGGACCAGTTGGCGAAACCCCGCAGGGCCTGCATAGCCTCAAGGTAGAGGGGACGCATGGCTGGGTGCTTGACCTTGTAGATGCCTTGGATTTGCTTGGCGATGAGCTCGGAGTCCCCCACCACTTCGACCTCGCCGGCGCCCAGCTCGCGCGCACGCGCCAAGCCGAGCAGCAGCGCACGGTACTCGGCCACGTTGTTCGTGGCCGTGCCCAGGATCTGCGCCTGCTCGTCCAACACGTCGCCAGCGGGAGTGCTAACGACGCAGGCGGCAGCCGCCGGGCCCGGGTTGCCGCGTGCTCCCCCGTCTACGTGAACGATCAGTTTCATCGCGACGGTATTATGAATCGCGTTGGGGATGAAGCCATGCACGACCGGTCGCGCAACGCGATCGGTCAGGGGTCGGGCTCCGCACGGCGACCCGCTCCGCCGGCGGCTAGGTGTCGCTCAGGCGCCCCGCTACGACGAACCGCGTGATCGACTCGAGCCCCGGTTCCATACTGCGAACCTCCAAGCGCTGACGCACAGCGGGGTCGAGCTTCGCGAAAAGCTCATCCGCGAACGAAGGCGAGACCGTAAGGATGGCCTCGAAGTCGAGGACGATCGGATCGCCGCCGCATTGTGCAGCCTGTTCAATGCGGGACCGAATCTGCCCGCCTGTGGCGCGCCCGACGAGCACGGGACCGAACTCTTCAGCGAGCCTGATCGTCATCTGGTTCGGGGGGGCTAGGGTGGTCATTCTCGAGCTGCTGGTAGACGGCGTTGATATCGAGGGGATGGTCCGTGCGGGCGCGGAGCGCGACTAGCGTGCCAGGCATCGACTCGGCCTCTGTCCGGACCTCGTTCGTTGCTCCCGAGTATACGGCGCCATTGCCGGACCGTACCAGCAGTGAACCGCCGTTTGCTGCAAGCAGCATCTTCGTGATGTAAAGGCCGACTCCAGAGTTGCGCTCGGGAGTCGCTGTCACTCGTGCACCGAGAGCTGTCGAGATCGCGGAGGCATCGTCCGCAATATCGGCGTACTCCGGGTTCGCCGTGAGGCTTGCACGAACGCCCCTGCCGAGATCGACAATGCCAATCTCGAACTGCTGTGTCTTTCGCCATCCTTGAGCCGCTCCGAACCCGTGCTCTGCCTGGGCGTGGTGGATGACGTTTTCGGTTACCTCCTCCAGGCAAACGAGCACGGCAGCGCGCGCCACTTGATCCGTTTGGCAACTCTCCACAAGGGCATCGGTGAGCGCCTTGGACACCCTCCAGTAGTCGTCATCGTCGGAGAACATTTGACACGGCCTGAAGCCGCGGGTCTGGTGGCGCTCGATCGGCTCTGGCAGCTCTTCGCCTCCCACGAGTGAGCGGATGAGGTTCATCCGCATCAGGTAGTTCTTGACCTGGGGAGATCGAGGCGGGAGCAAGACGCTGTCCTCGGCGAGCAGATCGCCCTCGTCCACGCGCCGAAGGGCCGCTATAAGCAGGGCGAGGCCGCTCGGGCCGATCGACACGAGACGGGAGAGGTCGACCTCAACGGCAGCAGGCTTCTCCAGCGTGAGCAGCGGCTGCAGCAGCCTGATAAGCCGCTCGAGCCGGCGCTGCTGGAGTACGAAGGCGCCCGGAAGCTCGATCCGAATGTCGGGTTTCGCGCTTGCCATCGCGACATCGTGACAGCGCGCGCTGTCAGTGCAGACTCAAAGGG
>JASHYF010000030.1 GCA_030043235.1 Solirubrobacteraceae bacterium
CCCGCGATC
This sequence comes from Solirubrobacteraceae bacterium, assembly GCA_030043235.1. Lineage (GTDB taxonomy): Bacteria > Actinomycetota > Thermoleophilia > Solirubrobacterales > Solirubrobacteraceae > Palsa-744. The sequence goes on from JASHYF010000030.1 coordinate 10, forward strand.
ATCTTCATCGACGAGCTCGACGCGGCCGGGCGCAAGCGCGGCGCGGGCATCGGCCAGGGCAACGACGAGCGCGAGCAGACGCTCGACCAGATCCTCGTGGAGATGGACGGCTTCGCCGGCGACGGCGGCCTCGTGGTGATGGGCGCGACCAACCGCCCGGACATCCTCGACCCGGCGCTGCTGCGCACCGGGCGCTTCGACCGCCAGGTCACGATCGACACGCCCGACGTGCACGGGCGCCTGGAGATCCTGCGCCTGCACGGCGGCAAGCGCCCGCTCGCGCCGGACGCCTCGCTCGAGGAGGTCGCGCGCGAGACGCCGGGCTTCACCGGCGCTGAGCTCGCCAACGTGATCAACGAGGCCGCGCTGCTGAGCGTCCGCGACGGCCGCGCCCAGATCGAGCAGTCGGCGCTCGAGGAGGCGATCGACCGCGTCGTCGCGGGACCGGCCAAACACCACATCCTCACCGAACAGGAGCGCTGGCTGATCGCGATCCACGAGGCCTCGCACGCGGTCGTGACCGAGGCGCTCGGGCATGCGACCTCGACGCGCAAGCTGTCGATCGTCGCGCGCGGGCGCCAGCTCGGCACCGCCGCGCACATGCTCTCCGACCGCGACCAGGTGATCATGACCAAGCCCGACCTGCAGACCCAGCTGATCGTCATCACCTCCGGCCTCGCCGGCGAGCGCATCGCCTTCGGTCACACCTCGACGACGGTCAACGACGACCTTCATGCCGCCACCGCGCTCGCGCGCAGCATGGTCACCTCCTTCGGCATGTCCGAAGCGCTCGGCCTGGTGACGATCGGCGAGAAGAGCGGTGAGGTGTTCCTCGGCGCCTCGCTGCAGGACCTCGGCTCCGTCGGCCCGGAGACGCTGAACCTGATCGACAACGAGGTCGAGCGTCTCGTCGGCGACGCCGAGGCGCGGGCGGCGGCGATCCTCGACCGCAACTGGAGCACGGTCGAGGAGACGGCCGCGGCGCTGCTCGAGCAGGAGACGCTGTCGGGGGTGGCGCTCGACGCGGTGCTCTCCACTGTTCAGGAGAGCACGCTGGAGGAGTTGGCGCCGGTGCGCAGGGCCGCGCCCCCGCGCTTCACCACCCGCGACCCCAAGCAGACGTGATGAGAGCCCGCCGGCCCCGCGTGCGCGTGCGGATGCCCTCGCCGGCGATGGTGGTGGCGCTGATCGCGCTCGTGTTCTCGACCACGGGCGCCGCCGACGCTGCCCGCCACGCTGTGATCGCCGCCATCGACGGCCATCCGATCAGCGCCACCCCTCACGCGGGCGGCATCCTGCTTCTCGGCAAGAACGGCAAGTTCCCCGCCTCGGCTATCCCGACCGTAAACGACGCCGGCCGGGTGGACGGCAAGACCGCCGAAGAACTCGCGGGCGAGTGTCCCCCCGACACGGTCGACCTCGGGACCTGGTGCTTGGACTCCGCTCCATATCCCCTCACCAAGGCCGATCTCGGCAAGAACGACTTCGTCTGGGCGAGCAAAGCCTGTGAGGCCGAAGGCGGGTGGCTGCCATCGGCTGCCGAGCTGCTGGGGGCGGCCAACCGCGTGAAGCTCGAGTCCGTGATAACCGACTCGCCGCTCACGGCCACGATCGACCAGGACCCCACGCGCGGGCTCAAAGACGAACGCGAAATGAGCTCCACGCTGGTGACCACCGAAGCCGGTTCGGCCGCCGCCGGCTTCGAGGGCGTATCGGAAGGCGCCACCGGCGACCCCCGCCAGGGCCAGGCGAACCCGATACCGATGGGGGCCAACCCGCTGCCCGAATCCCTGCAGTACGTCACCGTCTATGACAACCACCAGAACGGCGGCTTCGCCGGATCAGAGCCGGTCTTCGACCCGGAGAACTTCCGCTGCGCCTTCGCCAAGACCCCGGGGGCTGACGTCGAACCAGAAACATGAGCGCCTGCGCCTTCTCGGGCAACGACCTGGCAAGGCGCCGGCGAGCGACCCTCGCTCTCGCGCTGTGCCTGCTCGGGATCGCGCTCGCCGCGGCCGCCCCGGCCGGCGCGGTCATTCTCCCGGCGGTGACGCTCGACGGGCCGAGCGAGGAAATCGTCGGCTTCGGAGGTGCGGCGATGGCCGAAGACGGGACCGGAGGCGTCGTCTACCTCGAGCGCGTCGCCGGAGTCCCGCACGTGTTCGTCTCGCGCTGCGTGGGAGGGCACTGGCTCGCGCCCATCCGCGTCGACACCGCCGAGCCCTACGCCGCCAGCTGGCCTCGCATCGGCGCGGCCGACGACGGTGAGCTGATCGTCGTCTGGGTCACACCGTACGCGACCGAGAACGAACGCCCGGTGGACGAGCTCCTGGCATCCACGCTCGGCCCCAGCTCATCGACGTTCGGTCCCGCGATCATGCTGGACGGCGACGTCGGCGACGGGACGGGCACGAGCCCGGACCTCGCCGTCAGCCGGAGCGGCCAGGCTGACCTGGTCTATCGCGTCGTCCCCGTCACGCTGAGCGCCGAACAGCAGAAAATCCCTCTGCTGCGCCCAACGGACGTGATCGAGGAAGTGCGCGTCGCCCACTACAACGGGCAGAGGTGGTTGGACCTGGGCGAGATCAACCGCGAGCCCGGGATCTCGATGCGCCCGCCGACCGAAGCAAACGCGCCCAAGATCGCGATCGGCCCGACCGGCAACGGCATCGTCGCATGGCAGGAGCCGGAAATCAACGGCGTGGCTCGCATCTGGGCGAGGCGGGTGTTCGGGACGAGCCTCGACTACGTGCTGCCGGTCACCGCCACGAGCTACGACGGAGCGCCGATCAACGACGACGCGGACGCTCCCAGCGTGGCGTTCACGCAGCTCGGCCAAGCGGTGGTGGCCTACCGCCAGACCGTTGGCCCAGGCTCGCCCCTGCCTGGACCGCGGATCTTCGTGAACACCCTGCCCGACGGCGAAGCCGGCAGCGGCGCTGAGTTTCTCGGCGCAAGCGTCGCCGACTCGGACGTCCCCGGTGGCGATGCGGCCACGGTCGGCCCGCCGAGCGTGGACATCGACGAAAATCGGGAAACGCGGCTCCTCTACGACGACGACGGCACGCCGCGGGTGCTCGAGGGCAACGATCGCGGGCAGTTCGTCTCGACGCTCTCGCTCGGTCCGCCGTTCGACGGTCCCGAAGAGGCCCCGGTGAGCGTCATGGATCCGGCCGGCGGCGGCGTCTCGGCGTGGCCGAGCGCCAACGCCGAAGGCGATCCGGGCGTGGCCGTGCGCGAGGACTTCCCCGACGGCGCGGTGCAGACCGGGCTGGTCAGCGGGGGCGCCGGCGGCGAAGTCGCTGAACTCGCCGTCGGGCGGTCGGGGTTGGGTGACGGGCTCGTCGCGTTCCGCCAGGGCTCGCTGGGCAATGCGGCAATCGTCGCCACCGTGGTGAGCGCCCCACCCGCCACCTTTCCGATCGAAGCGCCGAAAGGCTGGATAAAACCCGCCCAGGCGACGGTCTCGTGGGCGGAAGCGCCCAGCGCGAACGGCCCGCTGAGCTACCAGGTGGTGCTCGACGGGCACGCTCTGCCCCCGGTCCCCGCGGGCGCGCTCACGATGAGAATCCCCGCCAGCGAGCTGGGCAGCGGGCACCACGAGGTGCAGGTGCTCGCGACGGACGTCGACGCGCAGTCGACCCTGACGGCGCCCATCACGATAGACATCGACGGCGAACCTCCGACCGTCGGGATCACCCACGCCGACCACGACGAAGCTGTCGTCGTGCGGATCAAGGACGCCTACTCGGGGGTCGATGCCCACGCGGTGAGCGTCAGCTTCGGCGACGGGCATCACGCCAGCGGGCGCGCTCGCTATACCCACCGTTACGCGCACCCCGGCGTCTATGAGATCGTGGCCCACGTGCGGGACCTGGCCGGCAACGCGGGCACCGTCCGTGAGCTTGTGAGCGTCCGATGAGCCCGCGTGGGCTCCGGCTTCTCGCATGCCTCGGCCTCGTGGTGGCGCGATGCGTGTGGATCGCGCCCGCGGGGGCGGACGTGTTCGGCTCCATCGGGCTCGTCTCGGCCGGCACCCTGGCCGGGACCACGATCGACCAGCAGGCCAACTTTGCGAGCAACCCCGCCATCTCGGGGGACGGGCGCTACGTGGCGTTCCAGGGATCGATCGGGGGAAGGACCGGGATCTTCCGCCGCGACCTGCAGACAGGCGAAATCGCGGTGGTCGTCGAAGGAAACGCGGTCCTGCCGTCGATCAGCGAAGACGGCCGTTACATCAGCTTCACCACGACCGCGAGGTTGGACGAAGAGAACGCCGCCAACTCGGCGCCGAATGTGTACGTGCGTGACATGGACGTCCCCAGCGATGCTCCCTGCGGCAAGGAATGGGAGGGGCGGGGCGAACCCTGCGCCTTCACGCTCGCGTCGGCGGTCGATGAATCGTCTCGGGGGCTGGAATACGAATACGACGACCCGCCGGCTGAAGAAAAGCTCTACGGATCGCTGGCGGCCGGCCGCACGGCGCTGAGCGCGAACGGCCGCAAGGTCGCGTTCATCACGACGGCGATCTCCAACCTGGCCGGCGCCAAGACGCCAAAGCTGCAGGTGGCGGTGCGCAACCTCGAAACGAAGAGCACGGAACTCGTGAGCGTGGTGTACGAGGACGGAAAAACGACGTCCGAGCCGGTTCCCACCAGTGAAGAAGGCTACGGCGCTGTATTTCCGGGCGCTTCGCTGACCCCCAGCTTTCCACAAGGACCGTACGCGGGCGCATCGATCAGCGCCGATGGCTCGACCGTGGCCTGGATGGGGACGCAGGTGGGCAAGCAGGCCCCCACCCTCCCAATCGGGGATCCCGCCTCCGAACCCAAATACACCGAGCCGCTGTGGCGGCGCATCGGCGAAGGCACGAGCTCGCCGACGCGGCGGATCACCGGCGGCTCGGACCCCGTCAGTCCGGCATGCCAGCAGAGCGGAGAGACCGAGCTGCAGCTGCCTCCCACGCTGTCGGATCCATGTCAGGGACCGTTTGAAACACAGGGCGGGCAGGGAGAGGCGGGGGCAGGCCTGTGGACGGCCGGCGCCGAACAGGACTACCTGCCACGCCTCAGCGCCAACGGCCAGATGGTGGCCTTCCTCGCGACCGCGCGTGAAATAGCGAGCGGCGAAGAACTCAAGTCTTCGGAACACTCTGACGACCTGTACGTGGCCAACATGGCTGACGGGCTGACGCGCGTGCAGGCGCTGCGCCGCCTGACCGAGCTGGCCAGCGGGAGCGCCGGCGAAGAGGCGCGTAACGCCCCGATCGTCGACCTGGGGATCTCGCCGGACGGAAGCGAGATCGCCTTCACGACCGAACGGACGGTCTTTCCGCTCGGCTCGCCCGCGTACGTGAGCGCGCCGGCGGCGGCGGTCGGCGCGATGGAACTGTTCGACGTCGACCTCGCCGACGAAACGCTCACGCGCGTCACGCAGAGCTTCGAAGGGAAGGCGCCCGAAGCCCCCGCTGGCCAGAACCCAGTCACTGCCTCGCCGTCGTTCTCCGCCAACGGCCAGCTCCTGGCGTTCGCCTCGAACTCCGACGACCTCGTCTACGGCGAGGGCAACAAAGCCAGCAACGCCTTCGTGGTGGAACGGCTCAGCTTCCCCTCCGTGCCCGCGAGCCAGGAAGTCTCGAGCGTACCGGCCGACCCTGCGCTGATCCCGACATGGGATCTCAGCGTCACGGCCTTCTCGCGCGGCAACGGCAGCATCTCGCTCTACGTCTACGTGCCCGGCGCAGGGACGCTGACGGCGGACGCGGAGGGTGCGGTGCCGGTCACCGAGGCCGCGGCGGCCTGTCGCCGGCATCCGCGGGGCTGCCATGTGATCACGAGCGTCGCCAGGCGCGTGCTCGCCTCGGGCGGCACGCGCCCGAGCGCCAGCGGGCTGATCGTGCTCCAGCTTCAGCTCGGCAATGAGTACGACGCCCTGGCGGAAAGAGGTGGCGGTCTGGATGCCGCCGTCAACGTCGTCTTTTCCGCGGCGGGGCACACGCCGCTTCACCAGACGATCGAGGTGAGCTTCCACCGCACACCGTCTCGCAAACCGGCCCACCGAGCGCGCACGAGCGCCAAGCGCAAGAGGGGGCACCGGCCGTGAGCCGCCTATCTGCCGCGCTCGCGCTCGTGGCGGCGATTGGCCTGGGGGCTGCCGGGCCGCTCGCATCGCCGGCGGGTGCCAGCGAAGGGGCGGGCGCCGTTTCGTGGCGCCTCGAACAGCCCCTGCCGCCGGAACTGCCCGACGGGGAAAGATCGAGCACGCCCATAGGCCTCGGCAAGATCGGCGACGTCGAGTTCTGGGCGCCCAACCGCGGGTTGTTGATCACCGCGGGCAATCCGCCGACGATCCCCCCCGGTGTGTGGGCTTACAACGGCGTCTCCTGGCACGAGCTGGCAGACGTGTGCGGCGCCACCGACGGCCGCATAGCGTGGGCGGGTCCGGAAGAGTTCTGGACGATCTCAGACGGGCGTCCGGGACAGGTCGTCGGCGAAGGAAGCCCGCCGTTGGCGGACAACACGCTGTGCCACTTCTCCGGCGGGCAGGTCGTGGGCTCCTACGCCTCGCTGGCCTTCCTGCCGACCTCCTACCAGGTGATGCACGGCGCGGCGTGTCTCGGACCCGAAGACTGCTGGTTCGGCGGCGAACCGCTGCCCGACGACCAGACGGGCGCCTTCCACCTGCACTGGGACGGTAACTCGCTGAGCGCCGTGCCCGGACCGCAGGGTCACGCCGTCGAGGACATGCGCGCGTACGACGGCCAGATCTATGAGAGCGTGCACCTGGCGCTCACCGACAAACTGAGCGAACAGGAACCCTTTGGAGAGTACTCGGACGTGCATCTGATCGAGCCGAACGGGGTCGAACCTTCGTTCGCATCGCTCTATCCCGGGTGTCCGTCCTCGTGTGTGCCGGTCTACTCCGAAGAAGAGCTGCCCGACGCCCTCGACTTCCTGCGCCTCAGCGCCGGGCAGCACGCCCTGTGGGGAGCGGCCGACCCGACCAAGAACCCGCCCGAATCGACGCTGGGCCAGGTCACCGTCCTGCGCGACGTCCTGCGCGAAAAAGAAGAAACCTGGAGTCAGTTGATCGGCCCCACGACCGACCCGGAAGGCAGCAACCCGTTCACGAAAGTCGAAGGCAAAGAATCGCCTGAGAACGAAGTGATCGAGTCGATCGCCGCGGAGCCGCCGAGCGCGTCCGAAGGCGCCGAGGGGTCCGAAAGCGCCTGGCTGGCGCTGAGCTCGCGCAAGAACGCCGGCCAGGAACCGCTGGCGCCGGCGATGGTCGCTCGCCTGTCCGGCGAAGGAGACGTCAGCGAAAGGCAGACGTTGCCGAGCGAACAGGAAATGCGCGAAGGGATCGGGCCGAAGGGGTCCGCCTCGATCGTCACCTGCCCGGCCGCCGACGACTGCTGGCTTGCAACGAGCCAGGGCTGGCTCTTCCACCTGGCTCCCGAAGACGAACGGGACCTCCCCCCCGACACCGACCCTGCCTTCGCCGGCCTGATCACCTACCGCCCGCCCGATGCGGGGATACCGGCGGTGATACCGGACGCGCTTCCCGAAGACGACTCCGGCGTCCTCGGCGAAATACCCGCGCTGCCGAACACGGCTGTCGAAACCAAGACCTCGGTCGAAGCGAGGGCCGACGTGCCACTGCTCTCGGCGCTCCACGCGCGACTGGTGCATGGCACGACGCTCGAACTGCGCTTCCACCTCGCCGTGAAGGCCCGCGTGCGCCTGCTGGCCGAACGCCACAAGCACCTCGTCGCGAGCACCCCCACGCGCACGCTCGCGGCCGGCGAGCGCCACCTGCTGCTTGCTCTGAACCGCGATCGCTGGCCGACGAAGCTCACCCTGAAGACGCAGGCGCTCGCACCTCTGCCGACGGTCTCGTTGCACTCTCAAAGTGTGGACACGATCTCCACCAGCATGTTCGTACAGCCGCGCCTGCCTTCGTTCTCAGGGTTGGGATCGCCGGGTTGAGCCTTCCGTGGGCGAGCGGCCCGCGGGGCCGGCATCTGTGGGCTGCGTGCGCGTGGGCGGCGCTCGCGTTCACGATCGTCTGTGCCGCCTGGCTGAGCGGCGTGGTACCGGGCGCGAGCGTGGTCTCACGCGCCGCCGGAGGTGGCGCCGGCGAAGGCGAAGTGACGGCTCAGACCGACGACTCGGTGCCGGCGCGAGATGTGACGATGATCGGGTCCTCGCCCGGTGAGGCGGCGGGCGAGACCTGGGGCGTCGGCCAGGTCGGGCTGTTCGGCACCTCCGCGTTTGCGATCGTCACCTACACCGCTCAGGGCGGATGGACGCTCGCTCCCAGCCCGCTCGAAGCCGATGGCGAGCCGCTGCCGGGCTTCGAACCCGACCCGACACCGCTGATGGGCGCGATGACGCCTGCCGGGGACGGGGTGCTCCTGGGCACCGTTCCCTCGGGCGGGTCGACTCGCAAGATCCTGCTCGTGCGCAACCCTGGCGCGGCATTCGAGGAAACGCCGATACCCGGACAGGGGGAAGGCGCGCTCATGGGGCCCGGCGAAAGCCTGTACGCCGCCGGGCGCACGCCGCTCATCGCCCCCCTCGAAGAATCCGCGCGCGCGGGCGCGCTGGTGGTGCCGGTCGAGCTCTCCGCCACCAGCGAGGAAGAAGCGGTCCTGCACTGGAACGGCGAAGACTGGACGCGCGAACCGATCGAACTGCCTTCGGCAAGCCGCCTGGAAGGCGGCTTTCGCGTGCTGGCGATCGCGGCCAGCTCGCCCGGCAACGCGTGGCTGCTCGCGCAGCTGTCGGACACCTCGCACAACGTCGCGCTGTTTCGCCGCGGGGCCGGGCACTGGAGAGAGGTGACGCCAGCCCCGCTGACCGACAAAGGCCAGCCGATGTCGGTGCGAGGAGTTGGCAGCGGGCTGCCCGAGTCCAGCGCCCAGATCCTCACCGTGACCAGCCAGGGGGTTTGGATAGATGGCGAACTGACCGAATCGCGGGCGCCGATGACGATGTTCTTCAGGCCCTCGAGCGAAGGCGCGGACGCCGGTCGGGTGCAGGCGAGCTGGTGCGATCCGGGGCAGGGCTTCGAAGGCTGCGAAACCATCCCGCAGGCGCTCCCCGTCGGAACCTCGCGAAGCTTTGCCTGGGCCAACGAATCGGCGTCCACGCCGTACGGCGAACGCGTCATCACGGGGCTCGAAGAAGGCGTGAGCCTGCGTCTGCAGGGAAGCTCGTTCGTGCCCGTGCTCGCGCTCGGCGGCTCGGCGGCGCCGAACGACGTGGGCGGCACGTTGGGCGCGGCGTTCTCCGAAGCGCGCGAAGGCTGGCTCGGCAACGAAGAACTGCCCGTGCACCTGACGACGCACCCGGCGCCCGACCGGCTCGAGACCTACCCGGTGCCCTTCCGGCACCCGCTGACCGCGATCGCCGCGCAGCCGGGAGCGCCCGTGGGCGCGATCACCAGCGAAGCGCTGGCGGTGGGCGAAGACGGCGAGGTCGCGCGCTACAAGCCGGGGCAGGGCTGGGAGCCAGAAAGCCTGTTCGGGCCGGGCGAGAGGCACGAAACGCCGCGGCTTCGAGCCGTGGCCTGGCCAACCCCGACGCGCGCGTACGCCGTCGGCGACGTCGGGGCCGACGGCCTCGGCCAGATGTGGCTATGGCGTGCCGAAACGGACCTGTGGGAACCGGATCCCGCGACCCCGCTGGACTTCACCGGCAACCTGCTCGGGATCGCCTTCGACCCCGCCGAACCCAGTCGCGGCTACGCGGTCGGTGAGCAGGGGGTCCTGCTGCGCTACGGCAAGACATGGACCCAGGAACCCGAAGAAGACATCCCCAGCGAAGCGCGCGGCGCGAGCTTCACGTCGGTCGCGTTCGCGGGCTCGCAGGCGCTCGTCGCCTTCCGCAAGTTCCACCTCGAACACGGCGGCGAACCGGCGGGCTACACCGGCGGGCTGCTCGTCAACGACGGGTCGGGCTGGCAGGTGGACCAGGGCGCGCAGGAAGCTCTCGCCGGCGCGGTGCCGTGGGCCGTCGCCGGGCTGCCGGACGGCGGAGCGGCGGTGTCGGCCACCGGGGGCGGCCTGCCCGGTGGGGCCGAGATCGTCGAGCGCGAATCCCTCGAAGCGAGTTGGCAGCCCACGCCCGTCCCGTATCCAGACGACGAATCGCCAGGATCGCTCGCGCTCTTCCGCGAAGGCGGCGCGTTGCGCGCGATCGGCTCCGGGGGCCTGCCCAACACCGAGCAGGTCGAACAAAGACGACCCCCGCCGGCGGGCTTCCCCCCGAACCTGATCGGCCCTTACCCGCTCGCCGGGGGATATGTCATCCGCCAGACGAGCGATGGCTGGAGCGATCAGGAACACGCCCGCAACGACGTCAAGGATCCGCTCGGCGAATACCTGAAGTACGACATGGTCTACCAGCCGGATCCCACGTTGGCCATGCTCGTGAGCGAAAACGGCGGCCAGGGATGGGCCGTCGGCGGCTTCGCCGAAGAAGAACCGGCTTTCGACACGGCCGACGTCGCGCGCTACCACACCGAAGAAGAAGGCGCGCCGCCGGGGGTGGGAACGGCGCCCGTGCAGACCGAACCCAAGCAGGCCGAAACGACCGCCACGCAGGCGACGTTCGCGGTCGGCGGCGGCGCGCAGTGCGAGGCGCCCTGCGCGCTCCGCGCCAACGCCGGGATCGGTCCGGACGTGTGGCTCAAAACCGCGCTCCAGCAGGCGCAGCGGGTGCCCGGGCTGCGAGCCTTCCTGTACACCGGGCCGCGCGTGACGACGGGGGTGGGCCACGGAGACTTCCCGGTCCCCTACAGCCGCGAGTTCGCGCGCTACGCCCAGGTGCTCGGCGGCTCAGGCACGACGCTGCCCGTATACGTGGCGCCGTCGCCGAGCGACCGCGGTCCCGGTGACGAGTGCGCCTTCCAGGAAGCCTTTGCCGGCTTCCCCGGGCCGCTCGGTGCAGAGGAAGCGCCACCCGGAGTGGAAGCTGCTCCGGGCGGGAGCGTGAGCGAACGCGGGGCGGGGGCCTGCGCGACCTACTACGCGTTCAGATCGTCGGGCACCGCGGGGACGGTGCGCGTGATCGTGCTCGACACGACCGCACAGGCCTCCGGCGAACTGCAGGCGCAGCTCACGTGGCTCGCGGGGCAGCTGGAGGGAGCCAAAGCCGCCGCCGAACCGGCGATCGTCCTCGGCAGCGAGGATCTCGACGCGCAGATCGCCGCGGGCGAAGCGGCCGCCGCGGAAATAGCAGGAACGCTGGCCGCGGGCGACGCCTCGGCCTACTTCTACGAGGCCCCCCAAGAGAACATCGAGCTGCCCCTGACCGGCAGCTCGATCCCGACGTTCGGCTCAGGGACGCTGGGCTACGTCTCTGCGGTCAGCGCACAGGAGCAGAGGTTCATCGGCGCGAGCGGCTTCCTGCTGGCTCGCGTCGACGTCGCGGCGCGCGACCCGGCCGACAACATAGCGCCCGTCAGCGCGCGGCTGATCCCGAACGCCGGGGAACTCGCGCTGGAAGCAGAACAGGGAACTCTGCTGCGCCGCAGCCAGGTCGCGAGCTTCGACGGACTGGCGCGCCGCCCGCGCTCGGGCGGAGTCTCAGAGCGAGAGCTGGGACGCAACGAGTCCGTCCCGTACATCCCAATCCCGGAGATCTGCATCGGCGGCGAATGTGCCAATCGCATCGATCCCGAATACACGTTCTCCTCCTCGGACCCGGAAGTCGGCAACTTCGTCGCGCCCAACACCGCCTCCACGGAACCGCACGCGGTGCTGCTGGGGTCAAATGAAAAGCCGATCGCCGATCCCGAATCGGGGCTTTTCTGCGCCTACAACGCGGGCACCACCGTCGTCACCATCAGCACCGGCGGCCTCAGCTCGTCGCTCACGGTGACAGTCCAGGCGGGCAGCGTCCGCAGGCCGTGCGGGACGGTGCCGATCAAACACAGCCCCGCGCGGAGCTCCGCGGCGACGCCGGCGCCGCCTGCGCCTGCGCCAGCGCCCGCGCCCGTCCCCGCGGCTGCTCCGCCGGTGCTCCTGCCACCACCTCCTCCCGCTCCTCCAGCGCCTCCGCCGGCGGCGACTCCACCGCGGC
>JASHYF010000272.1 GCA_030043235.1 Solirubrobacteraceae bacterium
TATGAGCTCGAGGTGCTGCGCGGGGCAGAGGAGACGATCCGCCGGTTCTCACCCTGGATGCTCATCGAGTTCAACAGCGAGCTCGCTGGCACGCGGGAGCTGCGCAAGTGGGACGTCCACGCCTTCCTGACCGGGCGGGACTATCGGGCGCACCGTCCGCACCTCCTGCTTGCCGGAGACGCCGCGCCGCTCGCGGACTCGTGGATCAATCCCCGTCGGTACGCAAACTTGCTCTACTGCCGTGGAGAGCTTCCCCGCGTGGTTCGGAGGAGCAGCGCAGCCCTCACTCGGATCGTCCCAAAGGCCCTGCGCCGGCGCAGCTGATCCGGCTCGGCAGGTCCCTTGCGGTGAACGATGCTGCAGCTACGCGACGAGCTCCACGCCAACGAGGTCCTCGGCGGTGAGCTCGCCGGGCGTCTCGCGCTCGAGCACGGCCTGCAGCGCGGCGATGGCGACGGCGAGCTGGTGCAGGTCGGGCTCGCGCGTGGTCAGCAGCTGCAGCTTCAAGCCCGGCCACATCAGCGTGCGCACCCAGCCCCTCGAGCGGTTGCGCCCGGCGAACTTGATGATCTCGAAGGAGATCCCGGCGATCACCGGCACGCCCAGCACGCGTGTGGCGAACAGCCAGTACCAGGCCGGCAGGCCGATTGGCGCGAACACGAAGATGGCGACGATCATCACGATCAGCAGGAAGCTCGTGCCGCAGCGCGGGTGCAGGCGGGAGAAGCGCTGGGCGTTGACGGGCGTGAGCGGCAGCCCAGCCTCATAGCAGGAGATGGTCTTGTGCTCGGCGCCGTGGTACTCGAACACGCGGCGCAGGTCGCGCACGCGCGAGAGCGCGAGCATGTAGGCGAGGAACAGCGTCGTGCGGATCAGGCCCTCGACCAGCCAGAACAGCACGGAGGAGCCGAGCTGGTGCTTGATGAGGCTGGTGAGCCCCACGGGCACGAGGAAGAACAGGACGATCGCCAGCGCCACCGCCACCACCACCGTGCCAGCCCACACGACCTTCGGGATCTCCTGCTGGGCGGGCACGTCAGCGGCCTGTTGGGAGCGCTCGTCGAGGGGCTCGGACTCCTCCGCGGCCCGCTCGGATCCGCGATCGCCCGGCCCGGGCTCGTCCTGGGCGCGCCCGGGCCGGTCCCCGGCGCGCTGCTCGGCGGGCAGCTGCGCGTTCGCCGAGAGCTCCAGCGCGCGAAAGCCGATCGCCAGCGAGCCACCGAGCGCGACCACCCCGCGCACGATCGGCAGTCGCAGCAGGCGATGGCGTTTGAGCACTGAATCGAGCGGCATGGCGGTGACCTCGATCTCGCCCAGCTCGGGCTCGCCTCCAGGCGCCCCGTTCGCTTCGGGTGCTCCCGCGTGCGCGTCGGGCGAGCGCTCGGGAGCGGGCTTGCGCACGGCGAGGGCCCAATTCGAGACGCCGCGCATCATCACGCCCTCGATCACCGCCTGGCCCCCGAGCGGGGCGTCACGCCGGGCGCTCAGCTCGCCGCCGGCGCCGAGCAGCGCAGACGGCGTCGCGGAGGGATCGACGTCCGCGCCCGCCGCGCCGGCGGCGCGATCGTCCGCCACGGCCGGAGGCGCGGCCGCGAGCGCCACCTGCGCCGGCTGGCCGATCCTCGATCGGGGGGCGGCCAGGCGCTCGGGCATCGGACTACCCGGCGGACCGTGCTTGGGCCGAGTGCATACGGCCCTTGGCGACCCTGCGCTGGAAGCGCTCGACGCGCCCGCCGGTATCCATCAGCTTCTGCCGGCCGGTGTAGAACGGGTGGCAGTTGGAGCACACCTCCACGTGCAGCTCCTCCTGGGTGGCACGCGTGATGAACTCGTTGCCGCATGTGCAGCGCACGTGCGCGCGCACATACTTGGGATGGATCTCGTCCTTCATCGTCGCTCGATTCTAGCGAGGCGGGGCGGCCCGCTCGCGATTCGCGCGGCTGCGGCGCCGGCGGATGTCCAGCTGCACGCGCTGGACGCGCCGCGGGCGCCGCTCCTCTAGCCGGCTGTCCCGCCGCGGGCGCCGGGCGCGGACGTTGGCGTGGGTTGGTCGCACGTTTCCGTGTGGAGCGTCTCGCTCTTGAGCACCTGCCCCTTGGCGCCGAGCCAGCGGAAGCTGACGAGGGCGCGATAGACGGCGGGCGCCGACAGGTCGGTGACCTGCTGGATGTGCGTGAAGCTCTTCACGCCGGGGCTCGAGCTGTGCCACACGCCCAAACCGGGTGCGTCGACCGTTCGATACCGGGTGGCCCCGGCGGGCTTCTCCTGCAGGTCGATGCGCAGCTGCATGTGCGCGGTGCCGGGAATGGTGGTCATTTCGCCCACGAACGTGGCCGAGCGTTCGGTCTGAGGAGCGATGGCGGTGGCGCACCGCTCGAGCGTGGCCGACGCGGGCGGCGTCGCGGTGTTTCCAGCGGCGGCCGGCGCGGGCACCAGCGAGGGCGGCGCAACGACGCACACGAGCACCGCCAGCAGACGCGGCAGGCCGGCGCGGGCGCGGCGAGAGAGCGTGTGGCAGCTCACAACAGATGAACACTGCAAACATGCGTGGGTTTCGCATCCCCGTGCGCTCCCCGGCACGCTCGCGCGCGTTCACCGGCGTGCGTGACGGCCGGCCGTGCCCGCCGCGGGCGCTCGCAGCACCTCGCCGGCCCTCGCACCGGTCAGGTCAGCTCCTCGCACCGGTCAGGTCAGCTGATACAGGGGGCCGTCGCCGCCCTCGGGCGTGGTCAGGCGCCCGCCCTTGGCCGTGATGGCGCCGCACTGCACGCAGTTGGTGTAGTTGACGATCACGTCCACCTCGCCGGATTCGTCCCCACCCTCCCCGTCCTCGGGGATCTCGTACACGCCGGCTGGGCACATCCAGCGCCAGGTCTCCGCGAGCTCGCGCGGCACGCGTTTGCGGATGCGGATGTGGTTGGGCGCGTCGTCGCGGGTGGCGTTGCCGGTGATGAACACCGAGGAGAGCTTGTCGAAGGTGTATTTGCCGTCGGGCTTGACGTAGGAGTCCTTGGTGTCGCCGACGAACATCGGCGTGGCGTCGTCGCGGTGCCAGGCGATGCGGCCGGGCAGCTTGCCTTTGGTGATCTGCTGCGCGGCGCTCAGCGGGCCGCCGAGCAGCAGGCCCCTCTGCAGCGGCTGGCGGGCGTTTCGCACCTCCCACAGCTCTTTGCCGACGGAGGAGTCTTCGATCGCCTGCTCGTAGGACTCGAAGCTCGTCTCGCCGCGCCTCAGCGCCGCGTAGATCGACTCGGCGGCGAGTTTGCCGGACATGATGCAGTGGTGGACGCCCTTGAGCGCCATCGTGTCGACCATGCCGCCGGAGTCGCCGACGAGCAGCGCGCCGGGCATCGTGAGCTTCGGCATCGACCAGTAGCCGCCGCCGGGCAGCGCCTTCGCGCCCCAGGCGACGCGCTCGCCGCCCTCGAGGATCTTGCGCACCATCGAATGCGTCTTGAACGTCTGCAGCAGGTCGTGCGCCGAGGTGGTCGCGTCGGCGTACTCGAGCTCGACGACGAAACCGATCGAGACCATGTGCTCGCCGGTCTTCTCGTTGTACATCGGGTAGAGCCAGGTGCCGCCGATCTGCCCGTACTTGGGGGACACCTTCAGCGGCCACGGGCCCATCGTGTGGATCAGCCGCTCGAGCGGCTTGGGGACCTTCCAGATCTCCTTGACGCCGAGCTCCCACACCTGCGGCTCGCGGCCCTCGGCGAGGCAGAACTCCTTGATCGCGGCTCCGGTGAGATGGCCCCAGCAGCCCTCCGCGAGCACCGTCGCGTGCGCCTTGATGTCGGTGCCGGGCTCGAAGTTGCCAAGCGGCTCGCCGTCCTTGCCGCGACCCTTGTCGCCCGAGCGCACGCCCACGACGCGGGCCGCCCGCCCTCCATCCGACCCTCCGTCGCCCTCGACGATCAGCTGGGCGGCGGCGGTCTCGGTGAGGATGTACGCGCCGGCCTCTTCGGCCTGCTGCTGCTGGTAGCGCGCGAGCGCGGACACGGAGACGACCTCGTTGCCGTGGTTCTTGAACGGCGGCGGCGTGGGGATGCGCACGGCGAGCTTCTGCGTGGGGGTCAGGTAGACGCCCTCCTTCTTGACCTCGCCGAAGGCGAAGCCCTGCTCGCGCCACTGCTCGCGGCTGAGCTCGGGGAACAGCTCCTGCAGCGGGCCGGGGCGCATGACCGCGCCCGACAGGCTGTGCCCGCCGCACGTCTTCGCCTTCTCGACCACCGCGACGGGCACCTCGCCGAGGCGCTCCATGATTTGACCCCCACCCGCCCTATCGTCGCCCAGCAGCTGCAGCAGCCGGTTGGCGCACGCGAGCCCGGCGGTGCCGCCGCCGACGATCAGCACGCCGACCTCGATCAGCTCGTCCTCGGGGTCGAGCGAGCGCTTGATGAACTCCTTGCGCGAGTCCACCGGGGGCGGAAACGCCGCGGGCGCGACCCTGCCGCGTGCCCCCCGTGATGGGGGGTTGCTGGAGCCGCCGGACATGCTCACACCTCCCTCGCCACGGCCATCGCCTGCTAGCTCTCCTTCTTGGCCTTCACCGCTTCGGTGAGCTTGGGCAGGATCTTGTTGAGATCGCCGACGATGCCGAGGTCGGAGAATTCGAAGATGGGCGCGTTGGCGTCCTTGTTGATGGCGACGATGTTCTCCGAGCTCTGCATGCCGACCTTGTGCTGGATCGCGCCGGAGATGCCGGCGGCGAGATACAGCTTGGGCGCGACCGTCTTGCCCGTCTGTCCGATCTGCGCGGCGTAGGGGTACCAGCCGGCGTCGACCACCGCGCGCGTGGCGGCGACGGCGCTGTTGCCGCCGAACGCGGCGGCGAGGTCCTCGGCGAGCTTGAAGCCCTCGGGCTTGCCCAGGCCGCGCCCGCCGGCGATGAGGACGTCGGCCCCCTCGATGTCCACGTCCGCGCCGCGCTGTTCGCCGCGAACGAGGATCGTCGACTGCTGGGCCTGGGGGCTGAGCTCGTAGCTGAGCTGCTCCACGACGGCGGGGCCGTCGCCGCTCTCCTTCGCTTCGAAGGCGTTGAGGCGGCCGATGATGATGCCGACGGGGGAGCGGTATTTGATTTCGGAGATGGACGAGTCACCGAGGATCGGGCGCTCGGCGATCAGCTCGCCGCCCTCGGCGCGCACGTTGGTCACCTCCATCGCGACCCCCGCGCCGAGGCGCGCGGCGAGGCCGGCGCCGATCTCGAAGCCGAGCAGCCCGCCGCCGAACAGCGCGTACTTGTAGTCGCCACCGGAGATGGCGGCGGCCATCGCGTCGACGAGCGGCTGGGCGAGCCCGTCGGGGCCCTCGGCGACGAGCGCCTTCTTGGCGCCGTAGGAGCCGAGCGATGCGGCGAGGTCCTGCGGCACGCCTTCGCCGAGCAGCAGCGCGTGCGCCTCGCCGCCGAGCTCGGCGGCGAGCTTGGCGCCCTCGGAGACCGCGCCGAGCGAGTTCTTGTTGATGGCGCCGTCGTAGTGCAGCGCGTAGACCAGGATGTTTGCCATTGGGATCAGTTGTTCCTTTCGCTGGTCCTAGAGGAGCTTGCGCTGGTCGAGCCAGGCGATGATTTTTTCGACGGTTTCGCCGGTGTCTTCGTCTTCGATGATCTCGCCGGCGGCCTTCGCCGGCGGCGGCTTGGCGCCGACCCATTGCGCACCGGAGTTATCGCCGCCGACTTTCGCGGGGTCGACGCCCACGTCGCTGGCGGTGACCGTGTCGAGCGGCTTCTTCTTGGCGCCCATGATCGCCTTCAGCGACGGGTAGCGCGGCTCGTTGATGGCGTCGCCGACGGAGATCACCGCGGGCAGCTCGATCTGCACGGTGTCGTAGCCGTACTCCGCCTGTCGCTCGCAGCGCAGGGATCCGGACCCGCCGGGCGGGTGGGACTCGGATGGTTCGACGTCCATCTTGATCACCTGCGTGAGCGAGGGCATGCCCAGGTGCTCGGCGACGACGGCGCCGATCGTGTAGCACTCGCCGTCGTCTGACTGCTGGCCGAGCAGCACGAGGTCGGGGCTCTCGCGCTGGAGCGTCTTGGCGAGCGCGTAGCCCGTGGCGGCCACGTCCGAGCCGGCGACCGCGGGGTCCGACAGGTGCACCGAGCGATCGGCGCCGAGCGAGACGGCCTTGTGCAGCGCGCGCACGGCGCTGTCGGGGCCCATGGTGACGGCGACGACCTCCTCCACGGGCACGCTGCCGCCCTCCTTGATCTGCATGGCCGCCTCGATGGCGTGCGTGTCGTACGGGTTGAGGTTCTTCTCGCCGCTGCGGTCCATGCGCCCCGTCGAAGGGTCGACTTTCTTTTCGACGGCGGCGTCCGGGACCTCCTTCACGAGAACGCATATCTTCATTTGGGTGGGCTTCTCCTTGGGTGTAGGTGAGTGGATCGTACCCGCTCACGCGGTTGACTGACGAGTCAATCAGTCCTGGCGACGACGGCGCCACGAATGAAATCGACGATTGCTTGGGTGGGCGCCCCGGGGGTGAAGACCTCGGCGACGCCGAGCGCCTTCAGCTCGGGGATGTCCTCGGCGGGGATGGTGCCGCCGACGGTGATGAGCACGTCGTCTGCGCCCTGCTCGCGCAGCAGCTCGACCACGCGCGGCACGAGCGTCATGTGCGCGCCGGAGAGGATCGACAGGCCGACGGCGTCGGCGTCCTCCTGGATGACGGTCTCGGCGATCTGCTCGGGCGTCTGGTGCAGGCCGGTGTAGATGACCTCCATGCCCGCGTCGCGCAGCGCCCGCGCGATGATCTTGGCGCCGCGGTCGTGGCCGTCGAGACCGGGCTTGGCGACCACGACGCGGATCTTGGTGTGGGTTTGCGGGGAGGCCATCGGCGGGGAGGTTATTGGCGGGCGATGGCGCGCGCTGCGACATAGTCGCGCGCGAGCGCGCCGGCGGTGCCGACGGCGGCGGCCGCGCCGAGGGCGGCGGCCAGCTTCAGCCGCTTGCCGAGGCGATCGAGCTCGATCACCTCCCAGCCTTCCTCGAGCGCCGTGCGCCTGAGCACGGCGTCTGGGTTGACGACCACGGCGTGGCGCACGGCGCGCAGCATCGGCAGGTCGGACTCGGAGTCGGAGTACGCGTAGGAGGCGTCCAGGGCGAGCCCCTCGCGCGCGGCGATCTCGCGCATCGAGAGGACCTTGCCCTCGCGGTAGTTGAACGGCCCGGCGGGCCGGCCGGTGTAGCGGCCGTCGACGACCTCCGAGCGCGAGCCGAGGCCGCCGTCGAAGGCGAGCACGCGCGCGAGCAGGTCCGCCATCTCCTGGGAGGCGGCGGTGAGGATGTACACGGGCTGGCCGGCGTCCTGATGGGTGTAGGCGCGCTCGAGCATCTGCGGGTACAGGCGCGGGAGCACGCCGGAGAGCACGCGCGGGGTGAGGCGTTCGAGGTCGCGCACGCGCACGCCGGCGATCATCTTGCCCACGCGCATGCGCACGTCGTCGGCGCGTTCGTCGGTCGAGCCGCGCAGGCGGAAGCGCAGGTTCTCATACACGTCGCGCGCGAGGCGCCGGCGCGAGATCATCCCGCTCTCGTAGGCCGCGCGGGCGAAGTGGATGCCCGAGGAGCCCGCCATGAGCGTCTTGTCGAGGTCGAAGAAGGCGGCGCCGCGCGGCTGCGCGCCGTTGGACGACGCGCCAGCGCTTGGTGCGGCGGCCTCGCGCAGCTGGTGCTTGGGCGTCCTCTCGCCGCCCGCTGCGCTTGCGTCGGCGCCGAATGCGCTTGCGCTCACCGGACGTGCTGCTGGTCAGACCCTCAGGATCACCGCGTCGCCCTGGCCTCCGCCGGAGCAGATGGCCGCGCACCCGAGCCCGCCTCCGCGCCGGCGCAGCTCGTGCACGAGGCTGCCGAGGATGCGCGCGCCGGAGGCGCCGATCGGGTGGCCGAGGGCGACGGCGCCGCCGTTGACGTTCACGCGCTCCTCGTCGATGCCGAGCATGCGGATCGAGTTGAGCGTGACGGACGCGAACGCCTCGTTGATCTCCCACAGGTCGATGTCTCCGGGCTGCAGCCCGGCCTTCTCCAGCGCCTTCTTGGCGGCGGACGCAGGGGTGGTGGCGAGGTAGGCGAAGTCGTTCGCGCTCTGCGCGTGGGCGAGGATCTCCGCGAGCGGCTCCTTGCGGTTGGCGCTCGCCCACTCCTCGGATGCGAGCACGAGCGCGCCGGCGCCGTCGTTGACCCCGGGCGAGTTGCCGGCGGTGTGCGAGCCGTCCTTGCCGACGAGGCCGGGGAGCGCGGCGAGCTTCTCGAGCGAGGTGTCGCGGCGCGGGCCCTCGTCGATCTCCACGACGGTGCTCTGCTTGCCCGCGCCCGCACGGGTGCGGCCGTTGACGCTCACCGGCACGATCTCCTCGGCCATGCGCCCCTCGTCGATCGCGGCGAGCGCGCGTTCGTGCGAGCGCAGCGCCCAGCGATCTAGGTCGGCGCGCGTCATCTCGAGCTCGTCGGCGACCTCGGTGGCCTCGACGAACATCTGCTTGCCGGAGAACGGGTTGGTGAGCCCGTCGTGGACCATCGAGTCGAGCATCTGCGCGTCGCCCATGCGGTAGCCGAAACGCGCCTGCCCCAGCAGGTAGGGGGCCTTGGACATCGACTCCATGCCCCCGCCCACGCCCACCTGCATGTCGCCCGCGCGGATCGCCTGGTCGATCATCACCGACGCGCGCAGGCCCGACGCGCACACCTTGTTGATCGTCTCGGAGGAGACCTCCTTGGGAATGCCCGCCTTGATCTGCGCCTGGCGCGAGGGGATCTGCCCCTGGCCGGCCTGCAGCACCTGGCCCATGACCACGTGCTCGACCTGCTCGGGCTCGACGCCCGCGCGCTCGAGCGCCGCGCCGATCGCGACCGCGCCGAGCTCGGTCGCCTCGAGCGTGGACAGCCCACCGCCCATCTTGCCGACGGGGGTGCGCGCGCTGGCGAGGATCACGGTGTTGGACATGGAGGCGGCTCTGCTCCTTTGGCTGGCTGTGTTGTGGCTGGGAGCGAGAATGGTAGTGGACGGCTGCGGCGGTGGACGGCTGCGCGATGCCCCAGGGGACGGCGCCGGCGCGCGCAGGCGGGCGGCGCGCGGGCACAAGCGCCGGCGTGGCGACGACGAATCGCGCAGCAGCCGGATATCGTGCCGGCGCATGCAGACATCCGCCATTACACGACCCACTGGAACGAGCGACGCCGACACGCACGTCATCGGCGTGTTCAAGGGCGAGGATCTGCCCGACACGTCTCCCGCGCAGCTGCGCGAGCTGCTGGACAGCGGCGAGGCGCGCCGCGCCAACAAGGCGCTGGCGCTCGCGCACGCGGAGGGCAAGCGCTGGCTGCTCGTCGGCCTGGG
>JASHYF010000273.1 GCA_030043235.1 Solirubrobacteraceae bacterium
ACGCTGGCCGTGCTCTCGCAGCTGCGCGCGCGCGCCAACTGGCACAGGATCGCGCGCGAGTGGATGTACGGCGACGAGCCCGTCACCGAGCTCGGCCGCGAGGAGGCCGACTTCTACGGGCGCCGTGGCGTCGCCGCGCGCGGCTGAGGAGGCGGTCGTCGTTGATCGGCGGCTGCGCTGCGCGGTGCTAGGCGTGCTGGCCGGTGTCCAGCTGCTCCAGCACCGCGTCAGTTCGACCCACGAGATCCTGGCTGGAATCCAGGTCGGACCATTCGAGCGCGTCCAGGACAGCGGAGCGATCGTCATCTGACAGCCCCTCCAGCTGGGCGCGCTCGGCTTTACGTCGCCCTGGGCTGGCCGGCGTAGGGGAGAGCAGCAAGCGAAGGAGAGCCATCAGTTCAATGAGTATAGGAGGCTCGCGGACACCAGGAGCACCCCCACCACGATGATCGCTGTTCCGGCTCCGACGGCCTGCTTCTTGCGCTTGATGATCTCCTGGTTGCCGAGAATACCTCGCTCGATTGACTCAGCTATGAAGCTGTACGTAACCGCGGGTTCGGTCTTGCTGAACATGCGACGAAGGCCATCGATGCTCGGGTTGAACCTGTAGCTTCGCGGCCAAACCGCATAACCGAGCGGAAGCGTTGAGATAGCGAGCGCCGCAGTCCCACCGGTGAGAGCCCAGGTCCAATGCCCATCCGCGAACGCGGAGGTGTAAATCAGCGTCAAAACGACTCCGACGAAGCCGATCAGATTTGCGGCCTTGCCATCGAGCGCGTTGAGCTCCGCGAGCTGGGCAGCCTGGCTCGTGCGCGCCGCCGCTGCAACGATGTCCTCACTACTCATTCCGAACGTCCACCGACTGTTGCCATGTCAAAGCAATCTAGGCTGCTAGCCGGACACGACCAGTCGAGGACGGTCCACGGCTCAGACGAGCGCACGGGCCGGAGCCGTGCTTCAGAACCCCGTGTTCGTCTTCACCCGCCGTTTGCGCTCCGCCGGGTGCACCCCGCCCTTGGCCGCGAGCGTCTTGCACGCCTCGGCGATGTCTTCGCCGAGCTTGCCGATCATCGTCGCGCCGAGCGTGCCGCGGACGAGCACGCGCATGATCTTCACGTGCTCGGCGTTCGGCGGCAGCGTGTACGCGGGCACCATCCAGCCGCGCTCGGCGGCGAGCTGCGCGGCGACGTCGAACTCGTCGTAGGGGTGCCCGTCTGACAGTTTGAAGGCCACCAGCGGAAGCTGCTCCTCGTCGGAGCCGATCAGCTCGAACTCGCCGGTGGCCGTGATCTCCCTGCACAGGTTGTGCGCGTTGAGGCGCATCATCTCCATCACGTAGCGGTAGCCGCCCCGGCCGAGGCGCACGAAGTTGTAGTACTGGGCGAGCACCATCGATGCGCCGGTGGAGAAGTTCAGCGTGAAGGTCGCGTCGGTCTTGCCCAGGTAGTTCTCGTAGAAGACCAGCTCCTCCGGCAGGTCGTCCTTCTCGCGGAAGATCAGCCAGCCGATTCCCGGGTACACGAGCCCGAACTTGTGCCCGGAGACGTTGATCGAGCGGACCTGCTCGAGGCGGAAGTCCCACTCCGAGTCGGGGTACAGGAACGGCCACACGAAGCCGCCGCTCGCTCCGTCCACGTGCAGCGGCACGTCGAGGCCGCGCTCGTGCTTGAGCTCCACCAGGCGGTCGTTGATCCCGCGAATGTCGTCGGCGTGGCCGGTGAACGTCGTGCCCAGCACGGCCGCCACGCCGATCGTGTTCTCGTCCACGTGCGGCTCGACGTCCTCCGGGCCGATCGTGTACTTGTCGGGCTGCAGCGGCACGATCCGCGGCTCCACGTCGAAGTAGCGGCAGAACTTCTCCCACACCACGTGCACGTCGCCGCCGAACACCAGGTTGGGGCGCTCCACCGGCTTGCCCGCCGCTTCCCTGCGCGCCCGCCACTTCCACTTCAGCGACAGCGCCCCCAGCATGATCGCCTCCGAGGAGCCCTGCGTGCGCGCGCCGGTCGTCTCTCCCGGGGCGTGGAAGAGGTCGGCGAGCATGCGGATGCAGCGCTGCTCGATCTCCGCCGACTGCGGGTACTCCGCGTGGTCGATGAAGTTCACGCGCAGCGTCTGGCCGATCAGCTCCTCGGCCTCGGGCTCCATCCACGTGGTCACGAACGTCGCCAGGTTGCGCTGGGGCAGCCCGTCGAGGACGATCTCCTCTTCGATCAGGCCTTTGGCTTCCTCCGCGGACATGCCCGACTCCGGCAGTTTGTGGTCCGGGGCGGGCTCGATCAGGTAGCGCCTGCCGTACACGCCGTGGCGCGACTCGAGCTGCCTGCGCGTCGGTTCGGCGCGTGCCGGTCCGGAGGGGGGGCGCTCGCTCGTGCTCATGCCGGCGCCGTCCACGGTTCGTGCCACTCGCCGAAGCCGGCGATCAGCCTCCCCGCCTCCTTCGGCCCCCACGAGCCCGGCGCGTACGCGTGCACGGGCGGCGGCTCGCGCAGCAGCGGTTCGAAGATCCGCCACGTCTCCTCCACGCCGTCCTGACGGGTGAAGCGCGCGCTGTCACCGCTCATGGCGTCCAGCAGCAGCACCTCGTACGGAGTCGGTGCCTCCCCGCCCTGCTCGGCGAACTCCACGTCCAGCGTCACCGGCTCCGGGCCCGCGAGGTCGGCGCGATGGGCGTCCAGCACCACGCGCGTGCCGGTCGAGGGGTCGAGCTTGACCACGAATTGGTTCGGTTCCGGGCGGCGGTGCGCCGCGCCCTCCATGAAGCCCAGTCGCGGCGGGTCGCGGAACACCGCGCGCAGCTCCGTCTGCGTGATCGGCAGGCGCTTGCCCGTGCGGATGAACCACGGCACGCCCGACCAGCGCCAGTTGTCGATCTCCAGGCGCAGCGCCGCATAGGTCTCGGTGGTGGAATCCTTCGCCACTCCGTCGATCTCCCGGTAGCCATCGTACTGGCCGCGCACATAGCGCTTGGGCTCGGCGTCGGCGATCGCGCGGAACACCGCGAACTTCGCGTCCTTGAGCGTTTCCCCGCCGCGCGCCGCGGGCGCCTCCATCGCCGCGATCGACACGAGCTGCATGAGGTGGTTGACGACCACGTCGCGCAGCGCGCCCACGGGGTCGTAGAAGTGCCCGCGGTCCTCCACGCCGAAGCGCTCGGCCATCGTGATCTGCACGTAGGCGATGTGGTTGCGGTTCCAGATCGGCTCGATCATCGTGTTCGCGAAGCGCAGGTAGAGGAGCTCGTCGGTGCCCATCTTGCCGAGGAAGTGGTCGATGCGGTAGAGCTGGGACTCGTCTACGTGCTCGTGGATTTCCTGCGCGAGCGCGCGCGCGGAGGCGAGGTCGTGGCCGAAGGGCTTCTCCACCACCACCCGCGCCTGCTCCGTCAGCCCTGCCTGCGCGAGCTGTGCGATCACCGGACCGAACAGCGACGGGGGGATCTCCAGGTAGAACACCGGCGTGCGCGCGCGGGCGATCGCGTCCGCCACGCGCTCGTACGTGGCGGCGTCCGTGAAGTCCCCGCTCACGTACGACAGGCGCGCGGCGAAGCGCTCGAACACCTTCCCGTCGAGCTGCTCGCCGGTGGCCACGATCGATTCTCGCGCGCGCTCGCGCAGCTGATCGACCGTCCAGTCGTCCACCGCCACCCCCACGATCGGGCAGTCGAGCAGTCCCCGCTGCTCGAGGCGATAGAGCGAGCGGAAGGTCATCACCTTCGCGAGGTCGCCGGTGATGCCGAAGATC
>JASHYF010000274.1 GCA_030043235.1 Solirubrobacteraceae bacterium
GGCGCGCCCCCAAGGGGGGTGCGCCCGCGGCGGGCGGGCGGGACCCAGTACACGGGCGCGGCGGTCGACCCGCACACGCTGATGGTCCGTCGCGGCGTGGCCGCCGCGGTGGCGATCGTGCTGGTGATAGCGATCGTGCTCATCATCAGCAGCGTGCTCAAAAGCGAAAAGCAGCAGTCATTGAAGAGCTACAACCGCGAAGTCAGCGCGATCGCGCAGGAATCGGACGCGCACGTCGCCCAACCGCTGTTCACGGCGCTCACGGGGGCGTTGGGCAAGTCCGCCCTGGACGTGGAGCAGGAAGTGGACTCACTGCGGGGACAGGCGCAGGCGCTCGCCACGCGCGCCAAGGCCCTCAGCGTGCCCGGCGAAATGGCCTCCGCGCAGCAGGATCTGCTGCTGGCGTTGGACCTGCGCGTGGAAGGCATGAGCAAGCTCACCGAACTGCTGCCCAGCGCCCTGGGAGGCCAGGCCAAGCAGCTCGGCCCGAAGCTCGCCGGCGACATGGAGCTGTTCATCGCCTCCGACGTCGTGTACTCACAGCGCGTGGCTCCGCTGATCCAGCAGACGCTCGCCGCGAACGGGATCCACGGCCTGAGCACCGCGCCGACGCGTTTCTTGCCGAATCTCGGCTGGCTTGAATCCGCCACGCTGCTCGCGCGCATGTCCGGCCAGGTGTCGAGCTCCTCGCAGGCCGCCGTCGCCCCCGGCCACCACGGCAGCCTGCTGAAGGGGGTGAGCGTGGGAACGACCGCGCTCGAAGCGGAACCGGCGGTCAATCACCTCAGCGCAACCAGCAGCCCGACCTTCACGGTGGCTGTCGAAGACGACGGCGAATTCACCGAGACGGACGTCAACGTCAGCGTCACGGTGACCGCCGCCGGCAAGCAGTACAAGGCATCGCATGCGATCGGCACGACTGAACCCGGGAAGACCGCCAACGCCGAGGTCACCGTCACGGGCATTCCACTCGGCGTGCCCGCGAAGATCGAAGCGGTGGTCGAGCCCGTTCCCGGCGAAACCAACCACGAAGGCACGCAGAGCGCCTTCCTGGCGGTCTTCGGCGGCTAGCCGCGCCCCGGGGGACCGGGCGCACCCCCTGCGGCAGCACAACCGGGCCGGCGCCGCCAGCGGCTAACTTGTGCTCACCGATGGCCGCGTCGATCACCGACACCCAGGGCATCCTCGCTATCGCGGCGGGCGCGGTGGCGCTCGTGGCGCTCGTGGCATGCGCCGCGCTGAGCGCGAGCGTGCGCCGCCTGCGGCGCGCGCAGCGGCTGGTGCTGGGCGAGCACCGCAAGCAGGACGTGGTTGCCCACGCGGCGGCCATGCAGGAGGCGTTCTCGGACCTGTACGCCTACGTGCAGGACATGGCCACGCGCCTGGACGGACGCCTTGGACGCGCAGAGCTCACCCTGCGCGGGCGGCTCGGCCACCGCGCGCTCGTGCGCTACGACGCTTACAACGAGCTCTCCGGGCAGCAGTCGATGTCGATAGCGCTGCTGGACGACGAACGCTCGGGCATCGTGCTGACGTGCATCCATCACCGCGATCAGGCGCGCGTGTACGGCAAGCAGGTGCATGGCGGACGCGCCGAGCTCGAGCTCTCCCCGGAGGAGGCCGAGGCGGTGCGTCTCGCCCTCGCGGACGGCTCACCGC
This sequence comes from Solirubrobacteraceae bacterium, assembly GCA_030043235.1. Lineage (GTDB taxonomy): Bacteria > Actinomycetota > Thermoleophilia > Solirubrobacterales > Solirubrobacteraceae > Palsa-744. The sequence continues at coordinate 1,660 of JASHYF010000274.1, forward strand.
CTTCGGGGGCGCACCCTGAAGGGCACTGGCAGGCCGGCGGCGGGCCGGCCGCGGATGAGCAGGGCGCCTGAGATCCGCGAGCAGCCGGCGCGCGTACGGGTCGGCTACCTCGGACCGGCAGGCACGTTCAGCGAGGAGGCGTTGCTGGCGAGCGCGCGCGAGGGGGCGGTCGAGCCGATCGCGCTGGCGAGCATCTACGACACCGTCCTTGCCCTGCGCGAGAGGGAGCTGGACTTCGCGATCGTGCCGATCGAGAACTCGCTCGAGGGATCGATCAGCGCAACACTCGACCTGCTGGCCGACGAGGCGGACGCGGTGAGGATCGTCGGGGAGGCGCTGCTGAGCGTGCGCCACGCGCTGATCTGCGCGGGGCCGACGACGCTCGAGAAGATCGACACGGTGATCACCCATCCACAGGTCCCGGGGCAGTGCACACGGCTCTTGCGGGGCGAGCTCGCGCATGCGCGAATCCTCCCTGCGAGCTCCACCGCGGAGGCGGTGCGCGCGGTGGTGGTCGCAGCGCAGCCGGGGCAGGCGGCGATCGGCACAGAGCTGGCGGCGAGGATCTACGGGGGCACGATCGTGCGCGAGCGGGTGCAGGACCGCGAGGACAACGAAACGCGCTTCGTGTGGCTCGCCTGCCAGCCCCCCTGCGTGCCCGTGCCCTTCAGGGTACGCCCGGCAGGGTGCGCTCCCGGAGGGGGTGCGCGCGGCGGGCTGGAGATCTCCGCGCCGCCGCTGCGGGCGCCCGGACGCGGGCACAAGACGTCGCTGGTGTTCTGGGGCGCGGGCGCTGAGCGTCCCGGGTGGCTCGTGCGCTGCCTCGACGAGTTCGCGCGCAGGGACATCAACCTCACGAAGATCGAGTCACGCCCGCGGCGGGAGCGGCTCGGCAGCTACATGTTCTTCGCGGACCTGGCCGGACGCTCGCGTGACGAGCCGGTCGCCGCGGCGATTGCGGGCCTCGCGACGCTGTGCGAGGAGGTGCGCACGCTCGGCTCCTATCGCGCCGCCGCGGAGGCGCAGCCGCGGCGCTCGTGAAGCGCGGCGCGCTCAGCGGCGAGGCGCACATCGCACCCGCCACCGCTAGACTGCACGCCTAAATGGAGTGCACACTCCCACCAGAGCCGGTGGGGTCCGTGTCGCCTTCAGAGCACCAGCGACACGGACCTGGTACGTCGCCGACGACGGCGATGAACGGCCGGGTGCTCGTCCTCAACGCCACGTACGAGCCGATCAACGTGTGCACGGTGCGTCGCGCGGTGGTGTTGCTGCTCAAGGAAAAGGCCGAGCTGCTCGAGCGCGGCGGCTGGGAGCTGCACTCGGAGAGCTCGACGCTCGCGCGGCCGGTGGTGATCCGCCTGGTGGCGTACGTGAAGGTTCCGCGCGACGCGCACCGGCGCAAGATCACACGGCGCGCGGTGTTCGCGAGAGACAGCTGGACCTGCCAGTACTGCGGCTCGCGCTCCAACCTGACGGTGGATCACGTGATACCACGCTCCAAGGGAGGAGCCTCGAGCTGGGAGAACATCGTGGCCTCGTGCGCGCCGTGCAACCGCCGCAAGGGCGACCGCCTGCCCCGCCAGGCGGGCATGCACCCGCGTCGGGCGCCGCGCACGCCGCGCGCGGAGATCTTCATCCACGTCGCCAGCCCGACGATCCCGGCGGCGTGGCTCGCATACCTGCCTCAGGCCGCGTAGCGGCGCTGGCGCCGCCGCGGGCGGCTTCCTCGTCCCCGTTCGCGGCCTTCGCGGCCCTCGTCCTGAGACGGCGAAGGGCGCCCCAAGGGGGCGCCCTTCGCCAGCTGCCTGGACTGGAAAGACCGAGGACGACGAACGAGGCCGGAGGGACCAGGGCCGGCGGTCGTCTCGGGGTGTCCCGGGTTGGATTCCGCTAGGCGGTCCAGCCTCCCGACCTACCGGCCGGTCACCTCCAGGGTCCCGCAAGAACTGTCACTCAACGTTTGGACCACCTCCTTTCTCTGGTATCGCCAGAGTAGCGAACCCGGGGGACGCGCGAGCTGACGCTCGCGGCGAGCAGGGACGGGCCGGCGGAGCGACCGCGCCCGGCGGGACGCCGGGCGCGGTCGAGCGTCGCCTCATTCGATGATGACGCCGAACTCCTGTGCGTAGGTTGCGCCTGGGGCGCCGGCGGCGAGCGAGGCCGGTACGGCCGGTGTCACGCCGATCCCCGTTTCCTGGTACTGGGCTTCGAGGATGTTCGCGAGGTGGCCGGGCGAGGCTATCCAGGCGGACACGATCGCCTGGGGCGTCGAGAGCTGGTAGGTGCCCCACGCGAGGTTCTCGCCGATCACGTAGCCGACGTTGGGGTTGGGGATGTAGCCGGTTTCGCGGATGCGCTCGACGGGGGTCTCGCCGGTGGGAGACACGTGCGCGAAATAGTCATCGGCGATCAATTCCTGGCAGTGACCTTCGGCGGCGTCTTCGAGATCGCGGCTCGGCGTGAGGGGGTTCTCGCCGTTTTCGGCGCGCTTGCGGTTGATCAGACACAGGACGGCGGCGCGCACGAGCGCGATGTTGCCCTCTTCGGGAATCAGTTCGGTGTTCTGGCAAGGGGTGGCGAGCACGGCGGCGATCGCGGCTTCGTGGGCGGCGGCGGATGAAGCGGACGCGCCGGCGCTCGGTTCGGGCGCGGTGGCGGATGCGCCCGGGCTGCTCACCGGACGCGCGGGACGGGATCTCAGCCGCTTCGCAGGACGCGTCCTGGCGCTGTTGGTGTCGTTGCGTGCGCGCGTCGAGTGGCGAAC
>JASHYF010000275.1 GCA_030043235.1 Solirubrobacteraceae bacterium
GCCCGCGCTACAGTACGAACACATGTTCGTCGCAGGTCGAAAGCCACCCTCACATGGAGGCACGCAGATATGGATCTGACCAAGCGCCAGCAGGAGATCTTCGACTTCATCCGCAAGTACTCCGCCAAGTACGGCTACCCGCCGACCGTGCGCGACATCGGCAAGGCTGTTGGCTTGGCCTCTTCGTCTACCGTGCATGCCCATCTCGCCAACCTCGAGAAGATCGGGCTGCTGCGCCGCGACCCCGCCAAGCCCCGCGCGATCGAGCTCCTCGACCGGGCGGTGGGCACGGCGGTCGACAGCGTGCGGGGCATCGTGCGCCCAGAGGGCCTTCCCCTGCTTGGCTCCGTCGCGGCGGGCCAGCCGATGCTGGCGGAGGAGAACATCGAGGACTACGTATCGGTCCCTGAGCTCGCCGGCGGCAACGACGGCGAGTACCTGCTGCGGATTCGCGGCGACTCGATGAAGGACGCCGGCATTCTCGAAGGCGACTACGTCGTCGTGCACCCGCAGGAGACGGCCAGAGACGGCGAGGTGGTCGTGGCGCTGCTCGGCGAGGAGGCCACCGTCAAGCGCTTCTTCCGTGAAGCCGATCACGTGCGACTTCAGCCCGAGAACGACGGGATGGAGCCGATCCGCAGCAAGGAGGTCAAGGTGCTCGGCCGCGTGGTTGGGCTGCTGAGGAAGGTATGAGCCGCTCGGCACGCCCGGCGCGTATCAACGCACCGCGCGGCAGCTCGATCCGCCCGGCATGCCGGGCGCGAGGACCGTCGCCTTCGCATGACCGCGCGAACGCGCTAACTTGATGGTGCAGGTCGGGTAGCCGCGGAGGCCATGCCTTCGAGGAAAGTCCGGACATCAAAGGGCAGGGTGGTCGAGAGATCGACCCGGGGAAACCCGCGGGAAAGTGTCACAGAAACAAACCGCCTACGTCCGCCGTCCCACGTGAACGGCGGACCGGCAAGGGTGAAATGGTGCGGTAAGAGCGCACCAGCGTCGCGGCGACGCGGCGGCTGGGCAAACCCCACCCGATGCAAGGCCAAACGGGACCGCTTGCAGGTGACCCGCCGAGGTCCAGGTAGGCCGCTCAGATGGATGGCTGCTCAACGACAGAATCCGGCTTACAGACCTGCTAAGGGAAAGCCCCGCCCCCGGCGGGGCTTTCCTAACTGCCGTAGTGCTCGCGCCAGATCAGCTTGTATATGGGGATCTTCCGGGGCAGGTCGCGGACGCCCGGCAGGAACGGGATGCAGATGAACGCGAGGCTGAGCACCGCCATCACCAGCATCACGTCCAGATCTCCGCTGGGGGATGACTTGAACGGTTCGATCTCATACCAGAACGTGTACAGCCACAGCCACACCTGGCCGGGGTAGCTGCCGGTCTCGTTCATCATGCCCCACTGCGTGCCGAGCAGGTGCTGGGCTTTCGCGCGTTTTTCCAGCAGGCCGCCGTCGGCCATGAACAGCAGCGGCTTCGTGTAGTCGGTCTGGAAGAACTGGCTGCTGGTGAGCAGGCTGCCGTCGACGCCGCCGGCCCTGGCGAGCGTCAGGAGGTTTGCCATCATCGTCGGCACCGGCCCGGCGCCGGTGGCCTGCACGCTCACTTCTCCGGTGCTCGGATTCACCGAGACGGACTTCGGCGGCGCCTTGTTTTCTTCGCCTGCCTTTTCGTATTCTTCGAGCGGCTTGGCGTACGCTTCACCCCACGCCTTGCGCGTCTTTTCCGGCGCGGCCTGGTATTCGGCGAGCGCGGCTTTGAGCGTGGGGTCGCCGGGGATCGTCTTCAGCGGGTCGATCACGTAGTCGAGCTGCGTGTTGATGGGGTGGCTGACGCCCAGCCACCTCTGCGGGTGCAGGAAGAAGAAGTGCTGCACGGATCCGCTGTTGTGGTTGTAGGGAGGCCCGTATTCGGCGGTGGTGCTGGTGCCGTCGAGCTCCTTGGCCGCGGTGGCCACGAAGTTGACCGGCAGCTGGCGCGACCATTGCGCGATCGTGCTCGGCTTGACGTCCGGTGAGGAGAGCAGCACGCTCAGCAGCACCGCGAGCAGCGTGATCACGCCGACGGCGACGCACAGCTCCTTGACCAGGTCATGCGGCGCGTAGGCGCCTTTCCAGGGCTGCGTGTCATCGTGCGAGCGCAGCACGTCTCCCACGCGGCTCACGACGACGCTCCCGCCGGGCCGTCGGCCGATTGCCCGCCGGCTGGCGTCCCGCCGGGCGCGGACGCGCCGGGCCCGCCGACGGGCGCCAGGGCCGCGCTCCTCTGCTCGAGCTCGAACGGCGGCACGACGCCGTGACGGCGCACGAGCAGCACGTGCGCGGCCACGAGCGCGACCACGGCAGCCGGCAGCAGCAGCACGTGGTAGCTGTACATCTGCCCGAAGTTCGTGAGGTTGAAGAACGCGCCGAACCCAACCCCGTTCATCGCGTCCTTGGCCTGCGTGGAGATCCACTGCGCGTCGAAGTTCTGCTGTGAGACATAGCCGGTCAGGGCGCAGGGGACCGCGACCAGGAACGTGATCGCGCCGGTGATCCACACGTGCGCGCGCCCTCCCCGCCAGGCGGCCATCCAGTACTTGCCCCACAGGTGCACGACCATCACGAAGAAGAAGATCTCCACCGACCACAGGTGGATGCTGTTGAAGAAGTGCCCGACGCCGGTGTAGTGCCACCAGGCGGGGCCCTTGAGCGCGAGGATCGTGCCGGAGCCGACGATCACGACCAGCGCGGCGATGCTCGCCACGCTGAACATGTAGATCCACGACGCCACGTATGTAGGCTGG
>JASHYF010000276.1 GCA_030043235.1 Solirubrobacteraceae bacterium
GAGCCGCTCGACGGCGACGCCGCGCGCTCCGGGCCCGGCGCCGGCGCACCCGCTGCGCGACCGGGGCTCGCGAACGTGGTCGAGCTGAGCGTGTGGCCGAGCGCGCTCGCGCGCTCGATCCTGCCCCGCGTCCTCAGCGCGCTTGCGGCGCGCGCGCACTTCTCGACCGATCGCATATCCGACGTGCAGCTCGTGGCGGACCTGCTCGCGTCGAACGCCGGGGAGTCGCTGGAGGCGGATCACCTGGCGCTGAGCGTGACGGTGACGCCGCGCAACCTGGAGCTGCGCATCGGGCCGCTGCGCCGCGGACGCGGCGAGAGCCTGCTGGCGGTCGCCGCCGACGGGCTCGCGCCGGTGGTCGACCGCCTGACGGATTTCAGGCGCGTGGCGCCATCGGGTGCCGGCGAGACGCTCGAGCTGCACCTGCTGGACGAGCGCTAGACCCGCCTCGAGCTCGAGGACGCGCCTCCTCGCGCGGAGAGCTTCGGCCTGGCGCTGCGCGAGGAAGCTCGCGCTAGCCTCATTTTCCGCACTTGCTAGCGCAGCGCGAGGCTCACCGCTGAAGCGTTGAGCCCCTCGCTCGGTTTGAAGCCGATCCGCAGCCCGATCCGCAGCCTGTGCTCGGGCCCGTGCCTGTCGCTCAACACAGCCCCGAGGGCGGTGCTCACAGGAACCTCGATCTTCACGCGGCCGGCTTCGCCCACGCGCACGTTCAGCGTGCGCAGGCCGTGACCGCCGATGATCACACGCCCGGCTTCCGGGACCCACAGCGTGAGGATCAGATGCGAGCCGCGCAGCTTGTGGGAGATCGATTTGACCTTGCAGTTCGTGACCGCGATCTTGGTGTCCTGCTGGATCTTGGTGCCGTTCTGGGCGATGATCGTGGTGGGCGCGATCAGGTTGGCTCCGCACAGGGAGCCGTTGCTGGCGAGCGCGGAGTCTTCCCCGATCGGCAGCTTCACCGTCACGCCCGAGACCGGCACGTCGGGGAGGTTTTCGAACGTGGAGGTGGTGATGCTCGAATGGGCTATGTGGGTGTGGCCGACGAGCACCGCCTGCACCCCGTCGCCGTCCAGGATCAGGTCGAGATCGGGGAACGCTTCGGCGCCGTGTGAGACGAAGTAGGCCGGTCCTTTCAGCTGTCCGGGCAGGACGGGCGTGGTGGCGATGACTTCGCCCACCTTCGCCGTGGATTTGCACACGCCGGGAGGCGCTCCTTTTTCGAATTCGGCCACGGTGCAAGCTTTCTGCAGGGTGGACAGGCGGGCGACGAGCTGCTTGGGCAGCTGCATCTGCACCTCACGGATGTTCGCCTCGCCGGCGGGCTGGGTGAGCTTCACTTCGATGCTCGCGCCCTGCGGTCGCGTGAGCTTGGCGCCGTTCGTGCTCGCGCTGTAGGAGGGTTTGAACGCGAGCGCGTCGCAGGCTCCGGCCTGGAACGGGCTCGACATGCTCTGCACGGCTCCGAAGGTCGACGTCAGCGTCGATTCGGTCGCGAGCACGCCGCAGCTGGTGGGGTTGTAGAGGAAGTTCGGCCGGTTCACGGTCACGTCGATGTTCCGCAGGCGCAGGGGAACGCCGCCGGCGATTCTCGGCAGGGTGCTCGTGGCGATCACGCGCCCGCTGTACTGTTCGATGTCGATCGTGGCGCGCGTGACCACCGTGCCGAGATCGAACGGCCCGGCGACGGCCGGCACCGCGACCGACAAGCCGAAGGGTGCGCCGTGGTAGGGCCCTGTCATGAACACCGGGCCGGTGAACGTGTACGGGCTCGGGCCCGCCCCGGCGCTCACGGTCGCCGTGCCGATCTGGCTCGCCGCCGAGCACGTGCCCGCGTTCGCCTGCGCTTCGCCACACAGCGTGACGTCGGGTATCGCGCCGAGGAGACCGGCGGGCAGCACCGTCCTGACCTGGGAGAGGTACTGCTGGCCGTCGGCCCGGGCGAGATCGAACGTGTAGGAGGTCGTGCCGTGCGCCCCCGCCGTGGTGGGCTGCTCGGAGGTGCTCTGGGACGGGGTGAAGGGAAGCGGCGAGGGGCAGCCTTCGGTGACGAACGTGTTCGTGGGCGCCGCCGGGCCGAGGCCCGTGTAGGGGGTGAACAGCGACTGCACGAGCGCGCTGCCGCACACCAGCGGGTTCGCGAGCGGAGCGTCTTCCCCGCCCTTGGCCTTCACGATGAAGCGGCTGAACGTGAGCTGGGGGTCGTTCGGGAACGCCACTTCCAGCCTGCCGGTTTCCGGATCGGGCGAGACGAGGCCTTCCAGCCTGACGGCCACGCCATGGCTGCTCCCGGCGTCCACGTAGATCGTGTACGGCGGTTTGGTGATCGGAGCGCCGCTCGGGTCGCCGAGATACACCTTGCCGGCGAGCGGTTCGGGCAGGTCGCTTTCGATCGTCACTTCCCCCACCTGCGAGCCCGCGGGACAGCTCACGGGGGCTTCGCCGCCGATCGCGATCTGGGCGGGGCTGCATGCTTCGAGGCCGTGCGCCGCCGAAGGGTTCAGCGTGAGCCCTTCGGGCAGCAGCACGTGCGCGTCGTCGATGTCGGCCGTGCCGGGTTCCGAGCCCTTGACTTCCTGGGGCTCTTCGACCGTCGTGGTCGCCCCGTCGGGCGTATCGGACGCCGCCGTTTCCGGGCTGACGCCGAGCTTGGGCTCGAACGGGTCCTTTTCGCATTTTTCCACGCCGAACGGGGGGTTGGTGGACGTCCGGGAGATCTGGCCTTCCCACGATTCGACTTCGAGGTAGTTGGTCTCGACGTTGGAGCACGTCGTCGGCAGGGTGAGATAGTCGCCCGGTGAGGCGCCGTGCACGCCGGTCGAGGTGCCGTCGGCGCCGAAGAAGATCAGCTTGGACTCGAGCAGCAGCAGCTTCACTTTTCCTATTGGTTCTATTTCTCCTTCTTCGGGGAGGTTGTTGATTTCGAACCACTCGTGATAGTCGCCCGACGGGACTCCGCGTTCTTCCAAGACCTTTTCGTGGTGCCAGCTCACGTGGCCGATCAGCAGCGCCCGCTCCTTGGTCGTGCCGAAGTAGATGCCGAACTCCTGCGCCACGCCGGAGGGCTGCTCGAGGTTGAAGACGGGGCCTTCCGCGGCAACGTCTATGCCAGCGAGCGGGATGTAGACCGTCGCCTTGTTGGTCCCCACCCGCGACCCCGCGTAGTGCGATTCGCAGTTGTTCTCGCCTGCGGATTCCTTTTCGAATTCTTCGACCGGACACTGCGGCGTCGCGTTGGGGTCCGCCGCGAGACCGGGCGGGACGTCGACGCGGATGCGCTTGACGGCGCCTTCCGGTTCGCGTTCTTCGCCGAGGAGCCCGCCGCCTTTCGAGTTGACTTCGAACGAGGTGATGCCGTAGGGAGGATGGCCGGCCGACTGGGTGAAAGCTTCTCCAGGGTTTTTCTCCACACTTGCGTACGTGCACGTTTCCGTGTTGCACGTTCCCGCTTCCCAGTTTTTCTCTTCGACCCCGAAGCTGGCCTGCGCCGCCTGCGCCGCCGTCAACGCGAAGCCCGCCACGATCACTCCCATCCACCCGCTGCGCAGCGGCACAGCCATCCAACCTGATCTCATCGTCTCTCCTGAGTCGCTCCCTTGCACAGTTACCCGCAGCCGTCGCGCCCTAAGCGGAGCCAGCGTGCCGGCGGCCCCGCGGCGACTGCGACGGTGATCGCCCGCTTGGGATGGCCGTTGAAGCGGATCAGCCCGGCGAACGCGCCGGCGAAGGGGTTGGCGCCTTCGTGCAGGCCCTTGACGGTCGCGCGCTCGCCGGCGCGTTCGGCCATGCGTTCGCGCGGCCGAGGTTGTTCGGCCATGCGTTCGCGCGGCCGAGGTTGTTCGGCCATGCGTTCGCGCGGCCGAGGTTGTTCGGCCACCTGGCCTCTTCGTCCAAGCCTCATCGCTCCGTCCTTCTTCGAGGTCGAGGGAGGCGCTTAGAGGT
>JASHYF010000277.1 GCA_030043235.1 Solirubrobacteraceae bacterium
AAAGAGCGAGGCCACTGAGGTGTGAGGCCGCGCCACCTGAACCGGAAGGCCCTCGGGTCGAAGGGAATGGTTCCTCGAGCGGCTCTGGACCGCGTCGCTTCGTCTGCGCGGGCGCGCACCGGCTCTGCGCGGGCGCCGGCTGTGCACGGGCACGCGGCGGCTCACCGGCAGGGCCGGCTCACCGGCAGGGCCGGCTCACCAGCAGGGCGCGAAGCGCTTGCCGTTGAGCGCGAGGTTGAAGCGCGCGCCCATGATCCCGGCGGCTTCGTCGGCGGCGCAGAAGCGCTTCTTCTTCAGCTTGTACTCGGCGTTGAGCACCGGCTCGCCGGCGGCCAGATATGGGTCGAAGTCGGCGCATTCGTGCCACTGGTTGCATTCCTCGGTGACCGCGCCGTCGAAGTAGGGCTCCTGTTCGATGGTCTGTTCGCCGTCGTTCTTCTGCAGCACGGCCATCCCCAGCGAGTGCACCTCGTCGGCGACCCACAGGTTGTAGGTGAGCTGCTCTTCGGCGGTGAGCGGGAAGCCGGTGTCGTTGGCGTAGCCTTCCATGTTGTCCGGTTCGACCGCGTCGAAGCCCTTTTCCCTGCACATTTCGAAGCGCTTGGTCATGATCGGCTCGAGGATGCTCAGCTGGCGGATGTCCAGCCAGCGCTCGCCCGGCCAGCCGTTGGGATTGCCGAGCACGGATTCGGGGAATTCGTGGTAGTCGGGGCGAAAGTCCTCGGCGGTGCCCACGTCGATGTAGCAGACCACGCGCTTGCCCTGCGCGTGCAGCAGCGAGACCTCGGCGGCGCTGTTTTCAAAGCCGTCGATGTCGTAGATTTCGACCGGCTCGCTGTTGTTGATCTTGCCGGTTAGCTGCCAGTACCAGGTGGGGTGCGCGGGCAGCGTCCACCAGCCGCCCTGCGCTCGCGCCGGGCCGGCGAGGGCAAGCAGGGCGACCCACGCGAGCAGCGCCGTGCACGCGAGCGCGGCGACCGGCGCGCGTCCCCTCGACGGCACACGAAGCGAAAGCCCTCCCATGTCGCTCCGATCGTAGACGACGTCGCTCGTGCGTGTCGCGCCTGTGCTCTCACGGCGGCCTTGCCGGCGGGTCAGCGACCGTTCGCTGCGCCGCTCCGGCATGCCGGCGACGCTCGCCACCGCCACCGGGCGGGTGCGATACTCCTGCGGCGATGCGCGCGCTCGTGCAGAGGGTCAGCCGGGCCGCGGTGCGGGTGGAGGGCCGCCTCGTCGCGGAGATCGGGCCGGGCCTGTTGGTGCTGCTGGGCGTGGCGCGCACGGACGACGCGGCGGCGGCCGAGCGCCTGGCGGAGAAGGTGCGCGCGCTGCGCGTGTTCGCGGACGCGGACGGCCACATGAACGAGCCGCTCGGCGGGCGGGAGATCCTGTGCGTGAGCCAGTTCACGCTGTACGGCGACACCCGCCGCGGCAACCGGCCGAGCTTCGTCGCGGCCGCGGCGCCCGAGCAGGCGGAGCCGCTGTACGAGCGCTTCTGCGAGCGCGCGGGCGCGACGGCGCGCGGCGTGTTCGGCGTGCACATGGACGTCGAGCTCGTCAACGACGGTCCCGTCACGGTGCTGCTGGAGATCGGGGCGGGTGGGGACGCCAAACGGGACGCCAGGGGGGACACGGCGGGCACGGCTGGCCCCTGAGGCGGCGTGCGCGCAAATACTTCGATGGCCGAACCTGTATAATAATAGTTATACGGAGTGCGACTCGCGGGACGGCTCTTCACGGCGCGGGCATGCTCCCCGCGACGGGCTGGCCCCCCACGCTCCCCACCAGCTGCGCGCGCGCACCCGCGCCGGCGGTCGTCCAGCTCGCGGTGAACGAGCCGCGGCGCATGCCCGGGGCGTGCGCGGTGAGCGTGGCGAGCACGCTCTGACCTTCTCGCACTGGTCGGGAGCGGCGACGGCCGCTAATCCTCGACGCTCACGCCCCTCCAGAACGCGAAGCGGTCCTTGATCTGTGCGGCCGCCTGCTTGGGCTCGGGGTAGAACCACGCGGCGTCCGGGTTCTCCTGGCCATTCACCATGATCGTCTTGTAGCTCGCCTCGCCCTTCCACGGGCACGTGGAGTGCGTGTCGCTGTCCACGAGATACTCCGCGCTGATGCTGTCCGCGGGGAAGTAGTGGTTGTTCTCGACCACGACCGTATCGTCGCTCTCGGCCAGGGTCGCTCCGTTCCATACTGCCCTCATCGCTGCTCCTTTGCCGGGGTTTGCGTGCAGCCAGCCTAGAGCGCCGTGCGTCGATCCTGTCTGGTCACTGTGGCTGCTCGCTGACGACGAGCAATGGGATCGTCGCATCGGCGAGGAGATCGCGGGTTACTCCGTGAAGCAGCAGCCGTCCGGCACGGCCACTGTGGTGATGGCCCATGACGATCATGTCGAAGCCGTGTTCGTGCGCGTGCCCGAGCAGTGCGCGCGCAGGGTTCTCGCCCTCGATGATCCGGTGCTCGACGTCGACCCCGATTCGCTCGGCGCGATCGGCGACCTCCTGGAGGGTCTCCTGGAGGTAGCGGTGGGCCGCCTCCGCCGACTCTTTGCGATCGCCGCTCGTCTCGGCGTGCGCGGGAGAGTACGCGACCGAGACCGCCACGAGCTCGGCGTCGTAGCGACGTGCGATGTCGATCGCGACGTCGAACGCGCGCAGGGCTGCATCCGACCCGTCCCAGGCGATGAGCAGGCGTTGGAACATCAGCGCAGTACCGGGACGAGGGCGAGGGCGGCGATCAACGCTATGAGCATGTACAGCAGATAGGCCGAGAGGCGCCCGGACTGCAGGGCGCGGACGCGTTCCGCCACGCGCAGCGCGAATGCGGTGGCGGGAGCGTAGAGGAAGCGCTCGACAGCGAACACCACCCGGGTGTCGAGTGTGAGCCGCGGAGCTTCGTCCTGGCCGCCCGCGGGTGTGAGTCGCGTGCGGTAGCCCAGCGGACCGCGCAGGATCACGCGCATCGGGTTGGAGTACGCCGAGGGCCGGTACTGTACGGCGGAGAGTTCGGCGCCGCTGCCCGTGACCCACACCGGCGCCCGGCGGATGGACGATGCGCGCGCGCCGCTCGCGCGAGTGGCGCGCACGATCGCCAGCGCCAGCAGCGCGTACGCGGGCAGGACGATGCTCAACCAGGTCGGCGCGAGCACCGAGAATTCCTTGAACACCGGGCCGAGCACGAGCGGGTGGCTGATGGCCGTGCTCGCGACGTTGAAGCCGGCGAGTTCCTGCAAGCCCGACCCGAGGACGTGGATCTCCCACGGCGCGACGGTCCCCAGGAACACGAGCAGCGCCCCGAGGCCGAGCAGGCCGGGCGGCCAGCGCGATGGTTCGCGCAGCGCGCCGAGCGCGCTGCGCGCGGGGCCGAGGAAGATGAAGCTGTAGAACTTGGCGAACGCCAGCAGGCCGAGCCCGGCGGTGAGCGCGAGCGCCGCGGCGGCGAGCGCGCAGAGAAGCTGCGAGGCCAGCGTCGGCATGCGAAAGCCCTGCAGCAGCGCCTCCAGGGTGAACCACTCGCTGACGAACCCGCCGAGCGGCGGGATCGCAGCCAGCGTCAGCGAGGAGACGCCGAGGGCGAGCGCGCTCGCCGGCAGGCGGCGCGAGAGGCCGCCGAGGGGGTCGGTCGTGCGCTCGCCCGTCGCCTGCTCGACGCGATCGACCGCGATCAGCGCGAGCGTCTTTGCGAGATTGTGCGCGCACACCTGCAGGGTTGCTGCGAGCAGGCCGGCGGCCGCAAGCGTCGGCTTGTGCGCCGCCTGGCCAAGCAGCGCCACACCGAGTCCCGCGAGCACGATCCCGGTGTGCTCGACCGTGGAGTAGCCGAGGAACCGCCTGAGATCGTCCTGGGTGAGCGCGTAGACGATGCCGCTCAGGGCGCTGACGGCGCCGAGGACCAGCAGCGCATCGCCGCACCACACGGGCAGCGGCCCGAGGATCTGGAACTCGAAGCGCCACAGCCCGTAGAACCCCGCGCACAAAGCGACCGACAGCGATGCGGCGCCGAGTCTCGGCGCCGCGCCATACCCGGCGGGCAGCCCGCCCTGCAACGGGACCACGCCGACCTTCGTGGCGAAGCAGACGAGCAGCAGCGCGAACAGCACTCCCCTCGTGCCCGCCGGCAACGTGGCGTGCGCCCACGCCTCCAGCGAGAAGCTGTGCGTGTGCGCGTAGAAGAGGCCGAACGCCGCGAGCAGTGCCGCGCCGCCGATCTTCGCGAGCCCGCCGGTGAGATAGCCGGCGAGCAGATCGGCGCGCTCGCCTCCAGCGCTCGCGATCAGGTAGACGCACACGGTGATCGCCTCCCAGGCGAGCAGGAACAGGAAGGCGTTGTCCGCGCAGATCGCGACAGCCGCGAACATCACGAGCGCGCTGCCGAGCCCCGTCAGCCAGCGTCCCGCCGGCAGCCCGGCGTACGCGAGCGCCACGGCCGCGCCCGTGAGACCCGTGAGCGCGAGGAAGATCCCGGCGAGCCCGTCCGCGCGCAGCGCGCTCTGTCCAAAGCCGAGCCAGCCACCGAGCTCGAGCACCGGCCGCGCACCGCCCAACGCCGCGGTCAGCCCCACGACCACGAGCAGCAGACAGCCAAGCGCGGAGCACAGCGCCGCCAGACGATCGCTCGGATGGGAGCGCACGGCCCGGCCTGGCGCGGCGGGCCGGGCTGCCGCTGGGCCGGCGAGGAGCGCGAGCAGAGGAGCGAGCGCGAGCGCGCCCATCGCGAGCGCGAACAGGAGCGTCATGCGGCCCGCTCCCCCGCGCGCAGGAGGCCGGTGGCGAGCAGCAGGCCGTGCATGATCGCGATCGGGGCGGGCGGCGAGCCGGGCACGTACACGTCGACGCCCAGCACCGCATCCACCCCCCCGGCGGTCAGCTCGCTGGCCGTGCACAGGCCACCGGAGCACGCGTCGGTGCCGACGGCCACCAGCGCCTTCGGCGCGGGCATCACCTCCCAGGTGCGCTCCAGCGGCGCGCGCATGGCTGTGGTGACAGGGCCTGTGACCAGCAGCACGTCGGCGTGGCGCGGGGCGGCGGTGAGGAAGAAGCCAAGGCGCTGGATGTCGTAGTAGGGGTTCCACAGCGCCTGGATCTCCCACTCCTCCGAGCCGTCGGAGCCGCAGTCGATGTGGCGGACGTGGATCGAGCGGCGCAGGGCCTGTGCCTGATCCCCCAGTGGGCGGCGACCCGGCGCGAGATAGGGCCGCTCGGCGGGGGATAGCACGGCCAGCTCGGGAGGCGGACCCTGCGCCCCGCGCGGATAGCGCATGGTGACGCGACCCTGGCGCAGGCCGCGGGAGATCCACTCGAGCATCAGCGATCGGCTCCCGCGGGGGTCAGCCCGAAGCTGTGCTCGATGAAGGCGAAGTCGGTCAGCACGTCCTTCGGGAAGGCGTGGTCGAACAGCGCCCAGTTGCGCAGCGAGGGCGAGGCGACGTGGACCCGGTGGACGAGGCCCGCGCGCATCTCCACCCAGATCGCGAGCTCGCCCTGCGGCGCCTCGGCCCAGCCGAAGGCGCTGCCACTGCGCCTGTCCGAGGGGAGGCCCACCGACAGCTCGCCGTCGCGGCGGCGCAGGTGATCGATCGTCTGTCGCAGCAGGCGCAGCGACTCCGAGATCTCGCCGAAGCGGACGTGCACGCGGGCCATCGCATCGCCCTCGCGGCGGGTCACCACGTTCAGGCCAAGGCGCCGGTAGTCGCCGTAGGGCCGCTCGTGGCGAGCGTCGGTCGAGGAACCCGAGCCGCGCGCGAGCGGACCCACCGCGGAGTAGTCCTCCACCAGCCCGCGGTGCAGGCGCCCGGAGCCGATCAGGCGGTCGGTCATCGAGGCGGTGTCGAGGAACAGGTGCCGGTCGCGCCGCAGATCGCGCTCGAGTCCGTCGAGCTCCCGGGACAGCTCGCCGAGCCCCATCGCCCCCTCCGCGCGCACACCGCCGGGCACGATCATGCCGCGTCCGAAGCGGCTGCCGGTGAGCCGCATGCGCAGGCCCATCACCCGCTCCTTGAGGATCTGAAAGCGAGCCTGTCCCACGTGCAGCGCGGTGGCTTCGGCCTGCTTGGCGATCACGTCGAGGTGGCACGCGATCCGCTCGAGCTCCGCGTACACCGCCCGCCAGCGCTGCGCCCGCGCCGGCGGCATGATCCCGAGGGCACGCTCGACGCCTTCGCAGAAGGCGATCGCGTAGGCGGCGCTGGCGATGCCCGCCACACGCTCGGCGACGTACGCGGCGCGCTCGCTGCCAAGACCGGCGAAGCGCCGCTCCATGCCGCGGTGCTTGAAGAACGGTCGCGTCTGGATGCGTGGCACGTCCTCGCCGCCCGTCTCGATCTGGAACTGGATCGCCTCGAACACGCCGGAGCGCACCGGCCCGTAGGGGAGCGCGAACACGTCGAGGCCCGCGACGCGCCGGTCGAGGAGATCCGCGTCGGGGGCGGTCAGGCGCCGCGCGTAGCAAGCTCCGACCGGACGAACGCCGTTGCGCTCCACGAGCTCCTGCTCGGCCCAGCGCGCGGCCGGCCACCACGCACCGATCGACCCGTACACGACCGGATCGGCATCCCCCGTCGGCGCGCGCAGCACGAGCAGCTCGCCGCGCAGCGCGAACGCCCCCACAAGCGCCGGCTCGGGTGTGTCGGCGAGAAAGATGCTCACGAAGCGCGCGCCCGCGCCCTTGAGCATCCGCGCCGCGCGCTCGAACGCGAGCGGCGCCACCCGCAAGCGCAGCTCGCCCGGCGGTGCAGGCTCGCTCGCCGCGCCCAGGTGCTCGGGCAGGTAGTCGGGACGCTCGATCGGCTCCTGCGCGGTGCTCGTCACGCCGGGACCGCCAATCTGTGGCCCGCGTTGGCGAGCAGCGCGGAGAGGTCGCCCGGCAGGTGCACGCCGAGCGCGACGAGCACGAACAGGCAGCCGAGCATCGCCGCGACCATCCACGCGCTGCGCTCCCCGGCGGGGTGGGTCACGACGCCCGCCGCCTGCTCCGTCGCCGGGCTCAGCACCATCCGTCCGCTGTGCCAGATGACCCCGAAGAACGCGAGGTTCACGAACACGAGCGCCAGCGCCACGCCGGCGTACTGCGCGCTGGCAAAGCCGCCCACGACGATCTGGAACTCGCTGCGGAACACCCCCGAGAGCGGCAGCCCACAGAGCGCCAGGGCGGCGGTCAGGAACATCGGCCCGGTCCACGGCATCGCCCTGCCCGCTCCGCTCACGCCCTCGACCTCCTTGGTGTCATAGCCCCGCAGCAGCGATCCGGCGCCGAAGAACGCGAGGCCCTTAGCCGAGGCGTGGGTGATCACGTGCAGCAGCGCTCCCGCGACCGCCAGCGGCGCGCCGAAGCCGACGCCCAACGCGATGATGCCCATGTGCTCGATCGAGGAGTACGCGAGCAGGCGCTTGTAGTTGCCCTGGCGCAGCACGAAGAGGCTCGCGGCCGCGAGCGAGGCCACCCCGAAGACGATCAGCGCGTGCTCGGCGAAGGACCGCTCGCCCGCGGCTACCGCCACCTGGAAGAAGCGCAGGATCGCGTACAGCGCGCCGGCGAGCAGCGACCCCGAGAGCATCGCCGACACGGGCGCCGGCGCCTCGCTGTGCGCGTCCGGCAGCCACGTGTACATCGGCACGAAACCAACCTTCGTGCCGAACCCCACGAGCGCGAGCACGAACGCCAGGCGCACGGCGTCGGGGGAAAGACCGTGAGCATGGACGAGAAAGCGCTCGAAGCGCGGCAGGTAGGCGCCGCCCAGGGCATGCGTGCCCGTGGCGTAGAGCACGATGATCGAAAGCAGCGCGATCCCAAGACCGCAGGAGGCGATCAGGACGTACTTCCAGGAAGCCTCCAGCGCGGCGTCGGTGCGGTCGATCGCGATCAGCAGCGCGGAGACGATCGTCGTCAGCTCGAGCGCGACCCACAGCGTCCCGAAGTCCGCCGCGAGCGCCACCGCCAGCATGCTCCAGCCAAACAGGTTCAGCAGGGCGTAGTAGCGCTTGGCGAACGGGCCGAAACCCGGACGCCCCTGCTCTGCCTTTAGATAGCCGATCGAGAACACCGCGGCCATCGCGTAGAGCAGGCCGGTCGCGAGCAGGAACACCGCGCCGAGCGAATCCAGGCGCAGCCAGCCGCCGGCGCCCTCGAGCACGCGGCCGCGCTCCACGGCGATCGCCAGCACGACCGCCAGCGCGAGCGAGGCTATACCGGAGACGAGCGTCGCGGCGCGCGCGAGCCCACCGTCGGCATCGCCGGCGCTGGCGCCGATCGCTCGCCACCCGTCCAGCAGCGTGAGCCCCGTCGCCGCGAGCGGGACGCCCACAAGCGTGTACAGCGCCCAGCTCATCCGGTGAGCCTGTTGAGGACGTCGGTGCGCACGGCGGTGCGCGCCACCGCGAGGTACTGGACGAGCACGACGAACACCAGCACGCCGATCAGCACATCGAACAGCAACAGCAGCGCGAGGATGATCGGAAGCCCCGGCGCGATCACCAGGCTCGCGACCGACACGGCGTTCTCCAGCACGAGGAACCCGAGCAGCTGCGAGGGCGCATACGGGCGCAGCACCATCAGCAGGAACGCGGTGAGCACGCCACCCACTGCGATCGGCAGCGCCGACAGCGGCAGCGCGCTCTCGGCGCCGATGTGCACCGGGCGCAGCGCGATGAATGCGAACGCGCACACAACGATCGCGAGCAGGATCGCGCTCGGCGCGCCGATCACGGTGGGCACGCGCGGCTCCGCATCGAGCCTGCGCAGAACGAAGCGGATGCCCTGCGGGAAGAGCAGCGCCTTCAGCGCTATCGTCGCGGCCGCGAGCACGTACAGCGAGCTGCTCCCGTGCCCGGACGCCGCGGTCGCGATCGCCAGCGCCGCAACGAGTGTCGACCCGAGCGCGTACAGGCGCAACTGCTCCCAGATCTCCTGCGAGCGCAGCATGTACAGCTCCAGCAGCAGCACCGCCACCGCGGTGATCGTCGCGGCCGCTCCGAACACGCTCAGGTGCAGGTCGCCGAAGGCGGGCTGGAACAGGAAGATCACGACCGCGAGCACCGCCAGCAGGAAGCTCGCCACCGTGAACTCCGGGATCTTGTACAGCCGCAGCTTCGCGAAGCTCGACTCGATCACGACGACGACCGCGCCTACCGCCAGCGCCTTCACGAACAGCAGGGCGATCGCGAGCGCCACCGCATCGACTCGCCCGCTGCCGGCCATCCCCCACGGAGCGATGAGCACGTTCATCAGGATCGTGAACAGCAGCAGCTGCTTCACGCTCGAGCCCCAGCGCAGGAACGCCAGCCCGGGGCCGGAGTGCTCGGCGACACGGCCCTCCTCGATCTGGCCGAACTCGAGCGTCCCGCCGTGGCTCGCCACGGGAATGCGGCCCGTCTCGGCGAGCACGAGCATGAAGAACGCCGCGAGCATCAGCAGATGGCTCGGGCGCAGGACCTGCACGGTCGCCGAGCGCAACGTCGCGCCGAACGCATAAGGCAGATCGGTGTGCGTCGTCAGCGCGAGCACGAACGTCACGAAGATCACCGTCGGCTCGTTGAACGCGCCGAAGGAGCGCAGGCGGCTGGAGCCCAACTGCGCGTAGGGGCTGCCGCTGTCGATCGCCGCGAGCGAGACCGCGAAGCTCGCCAACGCAAGGATCAAGCCGACTCCGAGGAAGTCCGCCATGTACCCGAGCGGCAGTGGGAAGGTGGTCAACGCGGGGATCAGCAGCGGCACCGTCGCGTAGGCCGCGAAGCTCGCGTACGGCGCCGCCCGGAACAGCGGACCGGCCGGAGCAGGCAGCACCGTCTCCTTCCCGAGCAGCTTGAAGATGTCGTAATAGGGCTGCAGGACGCGTGGCCCGCGACGCTGCTGGATGATCGCCTCGGCCCGCGCGATGACCCCGCTGACGAGCGGCGCCAGCGCCAGGATCGTGACGACCTGCAGAACCTGCACGGCCCAGTCGGGAAGGATCGGCACGACGCTCTCGGGACTCCTCTCGCGTTGCTGTGGTCTTTCGCGAAAGGAGCCATCAGCCCTTTTTCCAGGCGGGCGGTTCGGAGGGCCAGCGAGCTTGCCGCGGCCCTCCGTCAGGGCTCCATCTGAGCCTCCACAACATAGCGCAACGACCTTGGCGCTCACGAGCGGACCTGATAGACCCCGCTCAATGGGCACGCCGCAGAACGTCCGCCTGCGATCCCGCCTGCCGGCGCTCAGGCGCCTGGGGATCGCCGCGATCGTGCTTGCACTCGGCGCGGTGGTCGCGTTCGCGCTCTCGCAGCTGAACCTGCCGCGTGTGGGGCACGCGCTGATCACCGCCACGCCCGGCTGGATCGCTCTGGCGCTCGTGCTGATGGCCTCTTCACTGCTGATGCGTTCGATCTCCTGGCATCAGGTGCTGCGCGCCGCCCTGCCGGACACGCCGATCCCGTGGGGACTGGTGGTGCGCGCGACGATGATCGGCGTGATGGGCTCGGCCGTGTTCCCCGGGCGCATCGGCGAGCCCGCGCGCGTGCTCGTGCTCTCGCGCAAGCTCGAGGGCCGCACCACCCGCCTCGTGCCCGTGATCGCCGGCACGGTCTTCTCGCAGACGTT
The DNA here is from genome assembly GCA_030043235.1 of Solirubrobacteraceae bacterium. GTDB lineage: Bacteria > Actinomycetota > Thermoleophilia > Solirubrobacterales > Solirubrobacteraceae > Palsa-744. The sequence goes on from JASHYF010000277.1 coordinate 10,567, forward strand.
GATCAACCTGCTCGCGCTCGGCATCCTGCTGGCGGTGACGTTCACCAGCGTGCCGCTGCTGCATGGCCACGTCGCGGGGATCGCGGGCGCGCTGGTGGTGCCGCTGGCGGTGTGCGTGCTCGTCATCGTCGGCCCGCGCCTGTTGGCGCGAGGCAGTCGCTCGCACTCGGCGCGCGTGGCGCGCGCGGCGGGCGCGATCACGCGCCTCTTGCACCTCGCGCGGCGTGGGCTCGTCGTGTTCGCCCGCCCGCGCCACGGCGCCACCGCGATCCTCTTCCAGCTGCTCGCCTGGACGCTGCAGTGGCTCGCCTGCTACATGGTGCTGCTGGCGCTCGGCCTGCAGTCAGACGGCGGCCTGGTCGCGGCCGCGGCGATCCTGCTCGCGGTCAACCTCAGCGCCGTGCTGCCCGCCACGCCATCCAACGTCGGCGTCTTCCAGGCCGCGTGCCTGGTGGTGCTCGCCGCCTACGGCGTCGGCGCCGGCCAGGGTCTCGCCTACGGCATCATCCTGCAGGCCGTCGAGGTCGTCACCGCGCTCAGCCTCGGCGGGCCGGCCCTGCTGAAGGAGGGTCTCTCCTGGCGCGACATCCGCACGAGCGCCGGCGCCGTCGAGGAGTCAGCCGGCGAGGGCGCGCAGTGACTGGCGCAGCGAGCGGGTGGTCTGCAGCACCGCCGTGGGCTCGTAGCCGCAGGCGGCCATGCAGTTCTCGCAGCGCGGGTCCCTGCCGCGACCGTACTTGCTCCAGTCCGTCGTCTCGACCAGCTCTTTGTAGGTCTGCGCATAGCCGTCCGACATCAGGTAGCAGGGGCGCTGCCAGCCGAACAGCGAGTAGCTCGGGATGCCCCACGCGGTGCAGTCGAATTCGGCCTTGCCTTCGAGAAAATCGAGGAACAGCGGCGTGTGGTTCAACCGCCACCGCTTGCGCCGCCCGCCGGCGAACGCCTCGCTGAACAGCCGGCGCGTCTGGGCCACGCCGAGGAAGTGCTCCTGATCGGGCGCTTTCTCATACGCGTACGCGGGCGAGATCTCCATCTCGTCGACCTGCAGCTCGTCGTTGAGGAAGTCGAGCACGTCGCGCACGGTCTTGGGCGAGTCGTGCGTGAAGAACGTCGTGTTCGTGGTGACCCGGAAGCCGGCCGCCTTCGCGGCCTTGATCGCCGAGACGGCCGTGTCGAAGACGCCCTCGCGCTCGACCGACGCGTCGTGGCGCTCGCGCAGGCCGTCCATGTGGATCGCCCACGCGAAGTACGGGCTGGGCTTGAATTTGTCGAGCTTCTTCTCCAGCAGCAGCGCGTTCGTGCACAGGTACACGAAGCGCTTGCGTTTGATCAGCTCGCCGGCGATGAGGTGGATCTCGGGGTGGATCAGCGGCTCGCCCCCGGCGATCGAGACCATCGGCGCGCCCGACTCCTCGATCGCCCCTACCGCCTGCTCGACCGGCATGCGCCGGCGCAGCACGTGCTCGGGGTGCTGGATCTTGCCGCAGCCCGAGCAGGCCAGGTTGCACTGGAACAGGGGCTCCAGCTCGACGACCAGCGGGAACCTCTCCCGCCTGGCCAGGCGCTGGCGCAGCAGGTAGAGGCCCATGCGCGTCCTCTGTCTGATCCGCACCGCCACGTCGCCCAACCTTAGAGCGCGGGCGCCCACTCGTGAAGTGCGCCCGCCACGCGCCGCAATGCGCGCGCCGCGCGCAGCGCCCCGGGGGCGGCCTGCAGGCGCAAGAGCTCGTGCTCGGGGCTGTCGAGCACCACGCGCACGACGCCAAACGGACGTCCGCCGGCGCCCGCCGCGAGCCACACCGACTCCATGTCCACGGCGATCGCCCCGGCCGCGTGCAGCTGCGCGCGCCGCTCCCCGAGCGCGAGGCGCGAGACGCACACGACCGCCCCCGTGCGCACCTTCAGCCCCCGTCCCGTCAGCCGCTGGACGAGCTGGCCGGCGAGCTCGCAGCGCACGCGCTCCTCGGCGTGCCCTTCGTCGCTGGCCGCGTACACCTCCTCGGCGACGATCACTTCCCCCGGCACCGAGCTCGCGTCGAGCCCGCCGCAGAAGCCGAGCACGAGCATCGCGCTCGCGCTCGCGCTCGCGAGCTCGCCGGCCGCCTGCTTGGAGCGGCCCGGCCCCATGCCGGTCTTGCGCACGAGCGGCCATTTGCTGGCCGAGGAGATCAGCGCGGCCTCGATGCGCATCGGCGCGGCGACGAGCAGCTCGCGTGCGTGCCCCGCGACCGAGTGGTTGCCCTCCACTGCGCTCATCGCACGAGCGCCCCCGGGAGCGCGCGTGCGTCGTCTCTCGCACCCGCGCCGGCGAGCACCGAGGGTCTGCCCGCCCCTCCAGGCGCGGCGCGGCTCGTCGCGATGCCCAGCGAGCGCAGCGTTGCGCTGGCCGCCGCGTGGCCACTCAGCACGGCGCCCTCGAGCGTCGCCGGCCAGCTCGTCGCGGTCCACGCCCCCGCGAG
>JASHYF010000278.1 GCA_030043235.1 Solirubrobacteraceae bacterium
GGGGTGCTGCATGGTAGTGTTTGGACGACGACCAAAGGAGGAACACGATGCCCCTCGTTCTCAGTACGGCCGAGCAGCTCGAGCATGATGCGTCCGCACAGCCGATCGCGGCGGTCGCCGGCTTCCTGCAGGACACCCTCGGACAGCGGATGACCGCCTACCTCGCCGGACTCAACGATGTCAAGCAGGTCGGCCGCTATCGCAAGCCCGACGGGCCCACACCCACCCCGCAGGTCGAACTGCGGTTGCGCGAGGGCTACAAGGTCGTGCGCATGCTGCTCGACTGCTACGACCAGGCCACGACCCGCAACTGGCTGTTCGGTACCAACAGCCGCCTCGACGACCAGGCACCGATCGGAGTACTGCGCAACGGCAAGGTCCCCGAGGATTTCGTCGCCGTGGTGCGCGCCGCGCGCCAATTCGCCAGCGCGGACGTGTGAACACTGTGAGCCGGTTAGACCGTCGAGACGCGTCATCGTCAGAGGTCCAGCAGGAAGCACAGCGCGCGCCCGATCTGGAAGGTCGCCTCATCGCTCACGGCCCCGAGTCGTCCAACGAGACGCTGCTCTGAGATGGACTTGACGTCCTCGCACTTTGCGTAGCTGACCTCATCAAGCCCAGAGCTGGCGCTGTCGATCTCGACGTGAGACGGGAGATCGCGGCGGGTCGTCGTGATCGGGATCATGATCACGACACCGGCGCGGCTGTCGTTCAACAAGTCAGACGAGACAACCACCGCGGGTCGCCGGCCTGATTGCTCCCGTCCAATCGGGTCCCCGAAGTCGACCAGCCACACCTCACCCCTCCGCGGGTTCACTCGCCCCTCCGCGATTCACGACGAGCTGTCACGCAACGCGCCGCTCTCAGCGGCGCGCTCAGCCTCAATCTCGCGCCAAGAGTCGCTGTCAGCGCGCAGCAACTCATAACCAGCGGCGAGCTGGTCGAAGAACACACGACGTTCGAGTGCATCGGCAGCCTCATCGACTAGCTGGCTCATGGGACGACCGGTCGCCTGCGCCAGTCGGGCGAAGCGATCTCGAGTCGGCTCGCTCACCCTGATCGTGGTGCTCATGGCCATAGTCTACCATATAGGCGCTTGATACGTCTACATACCAGGCTCCTCGCCGCCTAGCGAGTCCCAGCGCCAGCTTCAGTCTCACATCGATGAGACATCTACCGTCTCACATGGATGAGATGGGCCTGTCTCAGATCGGTGAGACGCCGCACAACTGACCTACTGACGGCATCGGGCTCGTCGAGCGAAAGACAGAGATCCCGCCGCTGAGGATCAAGTCGCCAGCTGGCACCTACGCTCCGCGCCGATGTGAGACAGGACAGTCTCATCCATGTGAGACTACGGCGATGAGACGCCGCGCAGGTGCGCGTCTACAGGAACTTGGAGTTCGGCTCGGGCACCTTGAAGAAGGTGTCCGAGGGCTCCACGAGCGCGCTCGCTTCCAGCTCATGGATGGAGCTTGCGTCGATGATGATGTCTCCGTCACGCACCGCGATCCAGCGACCGGGAAAGCGCTCAAATGCCTCAGCGGGCACTGGCGGTGGCGAAATCTCTGCTGCCGGTGCCATTGGTCCTCCAAGACTCGATCCACTGCCGGGATGGACCATGATACCCATCTTTTCGGCGACTTTGCGGCAATCCCTCGCCGTGCGGGTGGGGCCTAGACACAATACTGATAACTTAGTGTCCGTTTGAGGGGGTACCGTTTGGTGCGTGCCTCGTGCTGGGTGGGTCAAGCCGCGGACTGATCAGCATCTTTCGGATCACATTTCGATTGGTGTGCTGACGCGTGCTTATCCGGCGGAGTTTGTTGATCGGGTGCTGATCGAGTGTGGCCGGGCCGAGCAGCGTCAGCGGCTGCTGCCCGCGCGGGTGATGGTCTATTACGCGATGGCGATGGCGCTGTTCAGCGAGGGCTCTTATGAGGAGGTGATGCGCAACCTGGTTGAGGGGCTCGATTGGGCGTCGGGCTGGCGGCGCCCGTGGACGGTGCCGAGCAGGGTGGCGATCGCCAAGGCGCGCGCCAGGCTTGGCGCGGAGCCGCTCAGGACGCTTTTCGAGCAGGCGGCCACACCGCTTGCCGAGGCGCGTACCAGGGGCGCGTTCTGTGGTGATCTGCGGCTGATGGCGATCGACGGGACGACGCTCGATCTCGCCGACACCGCGGCCAACGAGGAAGCCTTCGGGCGCCCGGGCACAGGGCGTGGGGAGGGGCGCGGGGCGTTCCCTCAGCTGCGCGTGGTGGCGTTGGCCGAGTGTGGCACCCACGCGATCGTCGAGGTGGCGCTGGGAGCGATCAAGACGGGCGAGGGGACGTTGGCAGCGCAACTGTGGGGGCGGCTGGAGCCCGGCATGCTCGTGCTGGCGGATCGGCTCTTTTACGGCTTCGGAGCGTGGCAGGCAGCGCGAGCGAGCGGGGCCGAGCTGCTGTGGCGGGCGAAGTCGAACCTCATCCTGCCGGTCGAGGAGGTGCTCGCCGACGGTTCCTACCGCTCGCGCGTCTATGACTCGGCTGACCGTAGGCGCCAGTCGCCCGAGCCGGTCCGCGTCGTCGAGTACGAGCTCTGCGACCCCGGACTTGAGGGTGAGCGCCGCTACCGGCTGCTGACCACGCTGAAAGACCCCGACGCCTACCCCGCCGAGCAGCTCGCGGCGGTCTACCCGCAGCGCTGGGAGTTCGAGACCGCCCTCGACGAGCTCAAGACCCACCAGCGCGGCCCGCGCCTGGTACTTCGCTCCAAGCGCCCCGACGGCGTCCGCCAGGAGGCCTACGGGTATCTGCTCGTCCACTACGCGATCCGCGCCCTGATGCACGATGTGGCGCTCGCCGCCGGCCGCGACCCGGACCGATTGTCGTTCACACGCACCCTGCGCGTTGTGCGCCGCACCGCCCGGGCCAGCCCGGGCTTTTCCCCCCAGAGCGCTTGAGGCCCTGCGCAGCGAAGCCCACGCCGAGATCCTCTGGGAGCTCCTGCCCGACCGCCAGCTACGAGCAAACCCACGCGTCGTCAAGCGCAAGATGTCCAACTTCGCCGTCAAGCGTGCCACCCACAAGACCTGGCCACAGCCAACCCATCGACCCCACGAAGCTATCCACATCCAGCCCCCCGACCTAGCAGCCTAAGTTATCAGTATTG
>JASHYF010000279.1 GCA_030043235.1 Solirubrobacteraceae bacterium
GATCTGAGAGGTTCTCGCCCACGGCCGGCTGGTCGAGCAGCACCTCGATTTCGCGCATCGTCAGGTGTTCGGCCGGCCCGATTCCCGAGAGCATCAACAGCTGCGGCGAGTTGTACGCGCCGCCGCACAGGATCACCTCGCGCTCGGCGCGCAGCTCGTGCGGCTGGCCGAGCTGGCTCGCCTCCACGCCGACCGCGCGCGTGCCCTCGAACAGCACGCGCTGGACGAGCATGTAGGGCATCACGGTCAAATTGGGCCGCTCGCTGACCGGGTGCAGGTAGGCCACGGCGGCGCTCACGCGCATGCCGCCGCGGTGGGTCACCTGATAGAGGCCGACGCCGTCCTGCGTCTCGCCGTTGAAGTCCTCGTTGCGCGCGAGGCCCGCCTGCACGCCGGCCTCGACGAACGCGCTCGCCATCGGGTTGCGCGAGCGCCCTTCGCTGACCGGCAGCGGACCGCCCGCGCCGTGCCAGCGCGAGGCGCCGCGCTCGTTGTCCTCGGCCTTCAGGAAGTACGGCATCAGCTCGGCCGCCGAGAAGCCGGGGACGCCCCACTCGTCGTAGTCGCGCGGGTTGCCGCGGATGTAGATCATCGCGTTGATCGACGAGGAGCCGCCGAGGACCTTGCCGCGCGGCAGCGGGATGCGCCTGCCGTTGCACTGCGGCTCGGGCGCGGTGCAGTAGTCCCAATCGATCTCCGTGCGCGGGAGCTGCAGGTAGCCGAGGGGCACGTGGATCATTTCGTTGGTGTCCGGCGGCCCCGCCTCGAGCAGCAGCACGTTGAGCTCCGGGTCCTCGCTGAGGCGGTTGGCGAGCACGCATCCCGCCGATCCCGCACCCACGATCACGTAGTCGTACATCCTCAATCCCCTCCTGTCGGCCTCTCCCCTTCCTGCAGGCCACCATACTCCTTCGGCTGGGCCGCAGCGCCGCCGTTCTGGGGGGCGTCGAAGCGGTTGCCTCGGGCGGCGTCGAAGAGAGCTCGCCCCTGGGAGATCAGGCTCGCCGTGACCTGCGGCGGCGCCGGCGCGACCGTAGACTCCAACCGTGCGTCCTGCCATGCTCGCGCTGAGCACTGCGGCGGCCCTGGCCGCCGGCGCCGCGCCGGTGGCGAGCGCGGCCGCGAGCGCATCGCACGCGACGAACTGGGCCACGCACGGGCAGAAGGTCGACTGCGGCATCGCAATGGCAGTGCCCGGCACGGAGTTCGACTCCGGCACGATGTCGCCGCAGAACGGACTTTGGCCGGGACTGCAGTGCTCGGCCGCCGGCATCCCCCGGCCCCCCCAGGGGGTGGGAGATCCGTTCGTGCAGCTGGGTCAAGGGAAGACGGGACGCGCGCGGATCGTCGACGAGAGCCAGGACGATCTGGTGTCGGGCGCGCCCTTCGAGGAACTGGCCGCGGGAACGGCGTGGAAGCGAGATGGCATCGCGTGCGCCGTGCGCGCGGCGTCGGTCAGGTGCGTCAACTCAGCCGGGCACGGGTTCAGGCTGTCGCCGGGCCACGTGAAGCTGTTCTGAGGCGCCGTTCCTGCAGCTGGCGCGCCCTGTGGCAGACGTGCCTGTAACGCATCCCGGCGCCGGGTGGACTGAATGGCGCAGGTCCACCCCAACCCGAGGAGCAGCTTCGATGAAAGGAATTGCCCTGCCGTACGCGGTCGACGCCGGCAGCAACACGATCTCCGCGTTCGGCGTGTTCGGCGGCGATGAGCTCGCGCTGCGCCGGGTGATCGGCGAGAGCTGGCTTGCGGCGCCCAGGGTGGCGCCGTAGCCTGCACGGCGACGAATGAACGGCATGAACTGTGATCGATCGCGTCGATCCCCTCCCCCGCAGTGCACCTGGGGTTGATCGCCGCGATTGTCCTGCCGCGTCGCGGGCGTCGCAGGACGCCCTCCGAGGACGCGGACGGCGAGCTGGTCGCACGCCTGCGCGCGGGCGAGGAGCAGGCGTTCCTGGCGCTGGTCGAGCGTCACAACGCGTCGATGCTGCGCATCGCGGGCTCGCTCGTCTCCAGCAGCGCGATCGCCGAGGAGGTCGTGCAGGACACGTGGCTCGCCGTGCTGCGCGGCATCGACGGCTTCGCCGGGCGCTCGGCGTTTCGCACGTGGCTCCTGCGGATCCTCGTCAACCGCGCCACCAGCACGGGCATGCGTGAGCGTCGCAGCGTAGCCGTCGGGGACGCCGGGCCGGTGGTGGACAGGGCTCGCTTCGACGCCTCCGGGGCATGGATGTCTCCGCCGCAGCACTGGGTGGAGGAGGCCGAGGAGCGGATGCTCGCGCAGGGCCTCGCGCAGCAGATCCATGCAGCCCTCGGCGAGCTGCCCGCGCTCCAGCGCGAGGTGGTGCTGCTGCGCGACGTCGACGGCCTCAGCGGCGCGGAGGTGTGCGAGGTGCTGGAGATCAGCGAGGCCAACCAGCGGGTGCTGCTGCACCGCGGGCGCAGCCGCCTGCGCCAGGCCCTGGAAGACGAGTTGGGAGGCTCTTAGAGATGTTCTGGAATCGGGCGGAGCTCGCGTGTCAGGAGATGGTCGAGCTGGTCACCGACTATCTCGAAGGCGCGCTCACGCGCTCGCAGCGCCGGCGCTTCGAGGCGCACCTCGCGGGCTGCGAGAACTGCACCGAGTACCTGCGCCAGATGCGCGCCACGATCCGGCTGACCGGCAGCCTGCACGCCGGGGACATGACGCCTGCGATGCGCGAGGAGCTCACCGAGCTCTACCGGCGCTGGCGCGCGGAAGGCGACTGAACGGGGATCGCAGTGGTTCACACCGCGCGCTTGCCGAATCGCGCGAGCGGCACAATGTCGCCCGTGGGGCGCGCGAGGAGCTACGTCAAGGGCGTGCAGGAGGTGGGCGACGGCCTGTACGCGTACCTGCAGCCTGACGGCGGCTGGGGCTGGAGCAACGCGGGGCTGGTGGTCGACGGCGAGAGCACGCTGCTCGTGGACACGCTGTACGACCTCGCGCTCACCGAGGAGATGCTGCGCGCGCTGCGCCGCGCGGCCCCGGCGGCGGCGCGCATCGACACGCTCGTCAACACCCACGCCAACGGCGATCACTGCTACGGCAATCGGCTCGTGGGCGGCGCGCGCATCGTCGCCTCCGAGCGCACCGCCGCGGAGATGGCCGAGCTGCCGCCGGCGGCGATGGCCGCGCTGGTGGAGCAGGCGCCGGCGATGGGCGAGCTGGGCGCGTTCTTGGAGCGCTGCTTCGGGGCGTTCGGCTTCGAGGGCATCGAGCTGGCGCTCCCGCAGGAGACCTTCAGCGGCGAGCTGCGCATGCGCGTGGGCGACCGCGAGCTGCGCCTGATCGAGGTCGGGCCCGCGCACACACGCGGCGACACGCTCGTGCACCTGCCCGCCGAGCGCGTCCTTTACGCGGGGGACATCCTCTTCTCGCACGCGCATCCGGTCGCGTGGGCGGGGCCGGTCTGCAACTGGATCGCCGCCTGCGATCGCATCCTCGCGATGGACGTCGAGGTGATCGTGCCGGGCCACGGCCCGCTCGCCGGGCCTGCCGAGGTGCGCGAGCTGAAGGCGTACTTCGAATATCTATATGAGCAGGCGCGCCTGCGGCGCGCGGAGGGGATGAGCCCGCTGCAGGCCGCGCGCGCGATCTCGCTCGAGCGCTGGGCCGGCTGGGGCGAGGGCGAGCGCCTGGTGGTGAACCTCGCCAACATCTACGCCGAGCTGGCCGGCGAGCACGAGCCCCCCGACGCGCTGGCGGCGTTCGAGCAGATGGCCGAGCTGGCG
>JASHYF010000280.1 GCA_030043235.1 Solirubrobacteraceae bacterium
TCGAGCGCGGCCGCCCGCGCTACGGGATCGACCTCGACGACAGCGTCATCCCCCAGGAGGCAGGGCTGAACGAGCGCACGGTGAGCTTCACCAAGGGCTGCTACGTAGGCCAGGAGACCGTCGCGCGCCTGTACTACAAGGGCAAGCCCAACCGTCACCTGCGCGGCCTGCGCTTGTCCGCGCCGGCGTTCGGCGGCGAGGAGCTGGCGCTCGGCGAGCGCCCGGTCGGTCGTCTCGGCAGCGTCGTCGTCTCCCCCACGCTCGGACCGATCGCGCTCGCGCTCGTGCGCCGCGAGGCCGAGCCGGGCAGCGTGCTGAGCGTCGGTGAGCGCGGCGCGCGCGCCGAGGTGCTCGAGCTGCCCTTTCCCGCGGGCTGAGCTACTGGTCCTGCGGGTGGTCCTGCTGGGCGCGCCGGTCGCGCAGGTGCTTGCGTATGGCCGCGTCCTGCGCCCTCACCGCGTCGGGGTGGGGAGGCGTGTCGAGCGTGCTGATCACGTTCGGCCCCTTCAGGGGAGCCCGCGTCGGCTCCATGTCCTCGGCGCCCTTGAACGGTTCGTCTTCAGTCATCGTGCTCCTCGGGCGGGATGCCCGACTCTTCAGTGTACGCCTGCCACTGTTCTCCCAACAGGTCGAGCAGCTGGCTGGCGAGCAGCGGCGAGAAGGACACGCGCGAGACGACCATCCCCTGCTGTCCCTGCGGGCCGATGCGCATGAAGTCGAGCGTGAACTCGTGCGGCGTGCGCGCGATCGCCGCGGCGTTCGCCCACTTCCCGACGAACTCCTCCGGGGGCATCATGATGTTCGGGCCCTGCTCTGGCGGGCTCTGATCGGGATCGTCGGGAGGCTCGCGATCGGGCACTCGAGCAACGCACACTAGCGCGATGTCGTGTGTGATGCATCGCACACAAGCAACTATTGCGCCAGCGCTATAGTTGCGCTCGTGCAATCAAGTTCTCCACCAGTGCGACATGCCTCACTCGATCGCGCGGCCGTCTCAACCGCCCGCGCGGCCGTCTCAACCGCCCGCGCGGCGCTCTCGCGCGACATGGCCGCGCTCGCGAGCTACCTGATGCGCAGCGCCAACGTCGGCACGTTCAACGCGATCGCCGAGCTCGACCTGTCGTTCACGCAGATCAAGGCGCTGTGCGCGATGGAGTGCGAGGGCGACGAGCGCTCGGTGAAGGCGCTGGCGGAATCGCTCGGAGTGTCTCTCGCGGCGATGAGCCGCGCGGTGGACGGCCTGTTCGAGCGCGGCCTCGTGGGACGCGAGGAGGACCGCGTGGACCGGCGCGTGAAGCGCGTGCGCCTCACCGACGCCGGGCGCGCAGTGCCGCAGGCCCTCAACGCCGCTCGCCTGTCGGCCCTGCAGGAGCTGGTGGGCTCGCTCGACGATGAGCAGGCGCAGGCGCTGGAGCACGCCCTGTCGCTGATCCTCGAGCGCCGCGCGGACATCGCCGCATACAGACCTACGAACAAGGGAGCGCTCCGATGAGCGAGCGGATCCGATCGCTGCGGATGAACGAGCACAACCGCCGCTGGTGGGCGCTCGGCGCGATGTGCTTCGCGCTGTTCATGATCATGCTCGACAACACGGTCGTGAACGTCGCGCTGCCCTCGATCCAGCGCAGCCTGCACGCCTCGACCGCGTCGCTGGAGTGGACGGTCAACGCCTACACGCTGTCGTTCGCCGTGCTGCTCGTCACCGGCGGGCGCCTCGGCGATCTGTTCGGACGGCGCCGGATGTTCCTGACCGGCGTGGTGGTGTTCGCGTGCTCGAGCGGTGCGATCGGCTTCTCGCCGAGCGACACCTGGCTGGTGGTGTGGCGCGCGATCCAGGGCACGGGCTCGGCGATGATGATGCCGGGGACCCTGTCGATCATCACCAACGCCTTCCCGGCGGCCGAGCGCGGCAAGGCGATCGGCACGTGGGCGGGCGTGTCGGCGCTGGCGCTCGCGATCGGCCCCGTGCTCGGCGGCTTCCTGGTGGAGGCGGTCAGCTGGCAGTCGATCTTCTTCTTGAACCTGCCGGTCGCGGTGGGCGCGGTGATCGTCACGCTGTTCGCCGTGCGCGAGTCGCGCGACGAGAGCGCGGCCCAGCGGGTGGACGTGCGCGGCGTGCTCACGCTGACGAGCGGCCTCGCCGCGCTGGTGCTGGCGCTGGTGGAGGGCAACGAATGGCACTGGGGCTCGGCGCGCGAGATCGCGCTGTACGGCCTCGCGGCGCTCGCGCTCGGCGCGTTCGCGGCGGTCGAGCGGCGCCAGAGCTCGCCGATGGTCGACTTCGGCTTCTTCCGCTCGCGCACCTTCCTCGGCGCGAACGTGGTGGCGTTCATCGTCAGCTTCGCGATGCTCGCGATGTTCTTCTTCATGGCCCTGTACATGCAGAACATGCTGCGCTTCTCGCCGCTGCAGACGGGCGTGCGCTTCCTGCCCTCGACGCTGATGATCGTGCTGATCGCGCCGCTCGCCGGGCGCCTGACCGACCGCGTCGGCTCGCGACCGCTGATGACGTTCGGCCTCGCCGCCGTCGCGGGCGCGCTGTTCTGGCAGTCGCACATCACCGTCTCCAGCGGCTATGGCGCGCTGCTGCCCGGTTTCGTGCTGATGGGCATCGGCATGGCGTTCGTGATGTCGCCGATGAGCACCGCCGCGATGAACGCCGTCGCGCAGGCCAAGGCGGGCGTCGCCTCGGGCATCCTCTCCATGAACCGCATGGTCGGCGGCACCTTCGGCGTGGCCGTGCTCGGCGCGATGGTCTCCACGCTCGGCAGCTCGAAGATCGCCCAGCTGCTGCCCGCGCTTCCGGCAGCGGCCCGCGCGAAGCTCACCGCCGGCCTCGGCTCGGGCGCGGTGCCGCACGGCGTCTCCCCGCAGGTCGTCGAGGCCGGGCGCAGCGCGTTCGTGTACGCGCTCCACTACGGCCTGTTGATGGGCGCCGCCGTGGCGCTGCTGGGCGCGCTCACGGCGTGGCTCACGGTCAGCGGCACGCGGTCCGCGGCGGGCGAGGGCGCGCACGCGGACCTCGCCGCGATCGACGCTCACTCGGCTGAGCAGGGTGCACACACGGCCGTGGCGGCCACAGAGACCGTGCACGTGTGACGCGGGCTTGCTGAGCCTGGCGCGCGCTCGCCGGCTCACGCCCCGCCGTGCCGCGCGCGCGCGCCCCAGCGCTCTGCCCATACGTGCAGTGGCGCGAGCGCGTCGAGCAGCGTCCGGGCGCCTCGATAGCTTCGTGGCACCGGAGATCATGCCGCCCGCGCAAGTGCCCACGCGGCGGGGCCCCGGCCCCGGGGAGACGGCGCCGCCCGTGTAGGCTCGGGCGAGCATGCCGACGGCCGAGCTGACAGACCGGAGCCTGCATCCTCGGCGAGTTGCTCGACTCGCCGCGCCGCGAGGTCGAGGGACGCCCCGCATGAGCGCGCCGCCGGCCGAGCGCCCATCGGCCGACCCCCCAACGAGCGAGCGCTCATCGGCCGGGCGCCTGCCGGCCGGGCACTCATCGGTGGAGCACCGGCCGGCCGAGCGTGCCCCCGCGGCGCATCGGCCGGCGGCGCGC
>JASHYF010000281.1 GCA_030043235.1 Solirubrobacteraceae bacterium
CGAAAGCGATCACAATGCAGGCAGCACACCGCGAACGAGTCAGGAGAGAACGATGGCGACCGCAACCGATCGGGCCGTGAACGTACGGGAGAAGATCTACGTCGGCGGGGAGTGGGTGAAGGCGGGCGGCGACGGGGTGATCGAGGTGATCAACGCCAGCACCGAGCAGGTGATGGGCTCCGTGCCCGAGGGCACCGTCGAGGACGTCGACCGCGCGGTGGCCGCCGCGCGCTCCGCCTTCGACGCGTGGGCTGCCACGCCGGTGCCCGAGCGCGCCGACTGGATGGCCAGGATCGGCCAGGGGCTCGCGGCGCGCATGGACGAGATCGCGGCGCTGATCGCCCAGGAGGTGGGCATGCCGCTGAAGCTCTCGACGATGATCCAGGCGGGCCTGCCAACGACGACGTTCAACTCGATGCCAAAGCTGCTCGAGGAGATCGCCTGGGAGCAGCAGGTCGGCAACTCGCTGGTCGTGCGCGAGCCCGTCGGCGTGGTCGCGGCGATCACGCCCTGGAACTACCCGCTGCACCAGATCGCCGCGAAGGTCGCGCCGGCGATGGCCGCCGGCTGCACGGTCGTGCTCAAGCCCTCGCAGGTCGCGCCGCTGAACGCGGCGCTGCTCGCCGACGTGATCGACGAGGTCGGCCTGCCGGCGGGGGTGTTCAACCTCGTCACGGGCCGCGGCTCGGTGATCGGCGAGGCGCTCGCGCGCCACCCCGACGTCGACATGGTCTCCTTCACCGGCTCCACCGCCGCCGGGCGCCGCGTGGCCGAAGCCGCCGCGGGGACGATCAAGAAGGTCGCGCTCGAGCTCGGCGGCAAGTCGCCCAACGTGATCCTCGACGATGCCGACCTGCAGCAGGCGATCACCGACGGCGTGGGCAAGTGCTTCTTGAACTCCGGGCAGACCTGCAGCGCGCTTACGCGCATGCTCGTCCCCCGCTCGCGCCTGGCCGAGGCCGAGCAGATCGCAGCAGCGGTGGCCGAGCACTTCAAGCCCGGGGACCCATTCGACTCCTCCACAGTGCTCGGGCCGCTCGTCTCCGAGGACCAGCGCGAGACGGTGCGCAAGTACATCGCCAAGGGCATCGACGAGGGCGCGAAGCTGCTCACCGGCGGTGCCGAGACGCCCGCGGGACTCGACCACGGCTACTTCGTCGCGCCGACCGTCTTCTCCGAGGTGACGCCCGGGATGACGATCGCCAAGGAGGAGATCTTCGGCCCCGTGCTCGTGCTCATGCCATACGAGGACGAGCAGGATGCGGTGCGCATCGCCAACGACTCCGTGTACGGGCTCGCCGGCGGCGTGTGGTCCGGGGATCCCGAGCGCGCCAAGCGCGTAGCGCGGCGCATCCGCACCGGCCAGGTCGAGATCAACGGCGGCGCGTTCAACCCGCTCGCGCCGTTCGGCGGCTACAAGCAGTCCGGCTACGGGCGCGAGCTGGGCCACTACGGCCTCGAGGAGTTCCTGCAGGTCAAGGCGCTGCAGCTGTAGCGCTCGCGCAGCCGCTCGCGCCGACGCTGCTGCGGGCAGTGCCTGCCGCTGCCCACTGCCACCGATCCCAAGGCCGGTGAAGCGCGAGCCGGGCGTGCGCCCGATCACCCCAGACGCTTGAATGGTGCTTGCCAGCCGATAGTAGGGTGTGCAAGACATGCTGGTACGGGTAGTCGCTGCCCGATCGCTCGAGCCGGAGCAGCTGGACCGTTGGTCAGAGATACAGAGCGGCTCGCCCTCGCTCGCCAGTCCCTACTTTCGCCCCGAGTACACCACCCTGGTGGCCCGCGCTCGTCACGACATACATGTCGGGTTGCTGCAGGAGGGCGATGAGCCCGTGGGCTTCTTTCCTTTTCAACGCAGGCCGTTCGGGGTCGGCGCTCCGGTCGGGTCGCTCATCACCGACTACCACGGCGTCATCGCGGGCGAAGACGTGCGTGTGGACGCAGTTGAACTGCTGCGCGCGTGCGGACTGAAGACCTGGGGATTCCGCCACGCACCGGCCGCGCAGAGCGCGTTCGAGCAGTTCAGCTGGACTCGCTGCGACTCCGCGGTGATAGATCTTTCAAACGGCTTCGAAGGGTATGTGCAGGCGCGCCGGGAGAGCGGCAGTCACATGGTCGCCTCGCTTGGACGGAAGGCACGCAAGCTCGAGCGCGAACATGGGCCGCTTCGCTACGTCGAGCACACCTCCGACCCGGCCGTCCTCGCTCTGCTGATGAAGTGGAAGACGCGCCAGTACCGGCGGACCGGCGCCCTCGACGCCCTCGCCCGAGGATGGGTGCGGAGGGTGGTCCGTCTCGTGCATCAGGCGCAGGACGATGCTTTCGCCGGCGTGCTGTCCCTGCTGTGCGCAGGCGGCAACCCTGTGGCCGTGCACTTCGGGATGCGCTCCTCGACGGTGCTTCACTCATGGTTCCCCGCGTACGAGCCGCGGTTCGCGCCATACTCCCCGGGGCAGCTCCTCTTCTTGAAGATCGCTGAGAGCGCGCCCGCATCCGGGATTCGCGCGATCGACCTCGGCCCGGGCGACGGACAGCACAAGCTGGCGATGAAGAGCTTCGGGGCGCCCCTCCTGGAGGGGATGGTAGAAGTGCCGTCGGTCGTGGCGAAAGTGGTGCGCACGTCACGGGCAGCGAGGGTGCTGGTCAAGCGCACGCCACTGGCTCGCAGAGTGCGGCCGG
>JASHYF010000282.1 GCA_030043235.1 Solirubrobacteraceae bacterium
TGCGCGGCGCGACCCCGGTGCCGGTGGAGCACGTGGTCGTCGACACCACGATCGCGGCGACGGCCGCCTAGCGGGAGCGCGCGTGGAGGCAGCCAGCATCGCCCACGCGGCCGAGCACGCCGCTCACCCCCATCACCCGCCGCCCGCGCACAAGAGCTCGCGCGTGGAGGCCCCGTTGCTCGGGATGCTGCTTTTCATCATCTCCGAGGTGATGATCTTCGGGGCGTTCTTCACCGCCTACTTCTTCATCCGCATCGCCGAAGGCGAGCCGTGGCCGGCGCCGGGGACGCACCTGCCGGTTCCGGTCGCCGGCGTCAACGCCGGGATCCTGATCTCCTCCTCGTTCACGCTGCACTGGGCGGAGAAGTCGATCAAGAACGGCAACCGCTTTGGGCTGAAGGCCGGCATCTTCACCACGTTCCTGCTCGGCTTCACGTTCCTGTTCATCCAGATCAACGAGTACGCCAACATCGGCTTCGCGCCCCAGGACCACGCCCAGCAGACGATCTTCTACTCGCTCACCGGCCTGCACGGCTGCCACGTGTTCATCGGCCTGTGCCTGCTGCTGTTCGTCACCGTCCGCGCCTTCCGCGGGCACTACAGCCCGGAGGAGCACAAAGGCGTGGAGATCCCCGGGATCTACTGGCACTTCGTCGACATCATGTGGATCATCGTCTACACCACGGTATATATACTCTGACGGCTGTCAGAGCCGCGCCGCGATGGTGAACCTGCCGCGCACGGAGGACGAGGCGTTTCGGTTGCTGCTGCGCGTGATCGTGGTGTTCGCGGTGATCATCGCGGCGATCCTGATCGTGCGCGCGATCGTGTAGCGCGTCGCGCTGTAGCGCGCCGCGCGACCGCAGCGCGCGCTACTTGACGGTGAGCGTGCCCCACATGCCAGCCGCGCGGTGACCTGGGGCCTGGCAGAAGAACGTGTACTTGCCGGGCTTCAGTTTGACGGTGAGCGTGGCGGTGCCCTTGCTGATGAAGCTGCTCGCGCCGATCGGGGCCCTCTTCTGCGTGGCGCCGTTTTCGCCTTCTTCGATGGCGATGTTGTGCATCACGCCGGACATGTTCGACATGCTGACCGTCACCGTGCCTGGCGTGGCTTCGGCCTTGTTGGTCGTGTAGGAGAGCTGGCCTGACGGGTTGGCTTCGAACGCCAGCTTGCCGGCCTTCTCGACGGCCGGCTTGGCGGAGGTGGTGGGAACCGCGCTCGCGAGCAGGCCGGTGTCGGAGCCGGGGGCGTCGACCGACTGGGCGACGTAGGCGGCGATGTCAGACAGCGTGGCGCCGCTGGCGAGGCCTTTCGGCATGACCCCGCTGGGGTTGGGGTTCTGCACCTGGCCTTCGACGACCGTGCGCACGGCGTCGCGCTGCAGCCCTTCGGCGAGGTCCGTCTTGAACACCGCGTCGAGGTTCGGCCCGACGATTCCCTTGGTGTTCGCGCGCGCGAGCGTGTGGCAGGCGCCGCATTTCGCGACGAACTGCTGCTTGCCGAGGATCAGGTTGGCGTTGTCCGCGCCCTTCACCGCCGCACAGCCCGACGCGGCGATCGCCAGCGCGAGGAGCAGCCCGCCGGCGCCGATTCGCCACGCCAGCTCACGCGTGTTTCGCTCCTGACGGGAGCCCGCGGGCGCGCTGCCATCCCCAACCCTCATGGCGTTCAACACTATCTCAAGCCGCGGGCGACGGCCGCGCCAGCGCCCCCAGCTCTCCCCTCGCGGTGGCGCTCACGCCGCGCCCTCACGGCCGCGCCAGCGCGTCCAGCTCTCCCTGCGCGGCGGCGATCACGCCGCGCGCGACCTCCTCCCACGACCAGCGCTCCCGGGCCGTGGCCACGAGCCCGGCGCGCGTGCGCGAGCGCAGCGCCTCCTCCGCGAGCAGCCAGGCGACGACGTTTCTCGCGAGGGCGCATACGACGTGATCGTCGAGGGGGAACGACAGCCAGCCGGCGGCGGGCGCGGGAACCCCGGCGGCGAGCGCGCTGCTGACCTCGGCGAGACCCGAGTGGGCGGCGCTTACCGGCAGCGCGCCGCACGCGGCGGCCTCCGCGGCCACCATGCCGAAGGACTCCGGGAACGTGCTCGGCACGACCACCGCCTCGCACTCGGGGAGCAGCTCGGCCAGCTCGTCGTGCTCCAGGCGCCCGCAGAACACGACCTGCTCGCCCAGCGCGCGCGCAGCCACGAGATAGCGCTCGCGCTCCTCGCCGTGGAGATGCTCGAGGAACGCCAGCAGGTGGCGCAGCGGTCGTGGGCTCGCCTCGGGCTGCTCGAGCGCCCTCCCGGCCACTGCGATCTGCCGCGCCTCCTCGAGCTCCCCCGCCGCGAGCGCCCGGCACAGCCGCTCCAGGGCGCCTCGATAGGCCCCGAATCCGATCACCACGAGGCGCGCGCGCGGCGCGCGCTCGAGCACGAGCGGCCAGGCCGCGAGCAGCAGGTCAACGCCCTTGCTCACGATCAGCTTGCCCACGAACGCCACGAGGCGGTCGTGGTCGGGCTTGACGCGCTCCAGGACCTCCGCCGCCCGCAGCTCTTCGCGAGCGAAGGCGCTGTCTGGCTCGTGCCCAGCGCCGGCCAGCTCGCCGCGCGCGCGCAGGTCGGCCCTCAGCGCCAGCAGCAGATCGGCCGCACTTGCGCCGTGCTCGTAAAGCGGTCGAAACAGCTCCACGTCGAC
>JASHYF010000031.1 GCA_030043235.1 Solirubrobacteraceae bacterium
CGGCGGCGCCGCGCAAGCGCCAATAGAGCATCGCTTCGGACCCTACGGCGGGCAGTTCGTGCCCGAGACGCTGATGCCAGCGCTGGCGGAGCTCGAGCAGGCGTGGCAGGCCGCGCGCGCTGACAGCGCATACCGCGCCGAGCTGGACGGCCTGCTGCGCGACTTCGGCGGGCGCCCGACGCCGCTTTACCGCGCGCGCCGTCTGTCGGAGCGCGTGGGACGAACCGTGTACCTCAAGCGCGAGGATCTCAACCACACCGGCTCGCACAAGCTCAACAACGCGCTCGGCCAGGTGCTGCTGGCGCGGCGGATGGGCAAGCGGCGGATCATCGCCGAGACCGGCGCCGGCCAGCACGGCGTGGCCACGGCGACCGTGTGCGCGCTGATGGGCATGGAGTGCGTGGTGTACATGGGCGTCGAGGACATGCGCAGGCAGCGCCCGAACGTGCAGCGCATGCAGCTCCTCGGCGCGAGCGTGCAGGCGGTCGACGCTGGCGCGAGAACGCTCAAGGAGGCAACGTCCGCGGCGATCCGCGACTGGGTGACGAACGTGCAGAGCACCCATTACGTGATCGGCTCGGCGGTCGGACCGGCGCCGTACCCGGCGCTCGTACGCGACCTGCAGCGCGTGATCGGCGATGAGGCGCGCGCGCAGCTGCTCGAGCGCGAGGGACGACTGCCCGCGCGCGTGATCGCATGCGTCGGCGGCGGCTCCAACGCGATCGGCACCTTCGCCGCCTTCATCGCCGACGAGCAGGTCGCGCTCGTGGGCGTGGAGGCGGCCGGCGAGGGCATCGACACGGGCCGCCACGGCGCGCCCCTGACGGCCGGCGGGCGCGCGGGCATCCTGCACGGCTCGCGCTCGGCGGTGATGCAGGACGAGGAGGGACAGATCGTGCAGGCTCACTCGATCTCCGCCGGGCTCGACTACCCAGGCGCCGGTCCCCAGCACGCGTACCTGCGCGACAGCGGCCGTGCGCGCTATGTCGCCGTGACCGACGCGCAGGCGCTCGCCGCTTTCCGCGAGCTCGCGCGCCTGGAGGGCATCATCCCTGCGCTGGAGACCGCTCACGCGCTCGCGTGGGTGCTCGCATGCCCTCACGGGCACACCCTGAAGGGCGCACCCCCGATGGGGGCACACCCTGAAGGGCGCACCCTGAAGGGCACGGGCAGGCAGGCAGGCAGGCAGCACGACGGTGAGCTCGACCTCGTATGCCTGTCCGGCCGTGGCGACAAGGACCTCGCCGAGGTGCTGGACCGTGCCGAGTGACGCCGGCCGTGCCGGCTGACGCCGCCACCGCGAACGGCGTCGCGCGCATCGCGCAGGCGTTCGCACGCACGGGCAAGCGCGCCGCGCTGATGCCGTACGTGATGGGCGGCTTCCCCACGCTCGAAGACTCGCTGCGGATCGGCCAAGCCTGCGTGCGCGCGGGCGCGGACCTGATCGAGCTCGGCATGCCCTACTCGGATCCGCTCGCCGACGGTCCCGTGATCCACGATGCTGGCACGCGGGCGCTCGCCGCGGGCGCGAACGTGGCCGGCGTGCTGGAGGTGGCGCGCGCGCTGTCTGCGAACGTGCCCGTGGCGCTGATGTGCTACGCCAACATGGTGTTCGCGCCCGGCGTGGAGGCGTTCGTGGCGCGCCTCGCGAGGACCGGCGCGTGCGGGCTGATCGTGCCCGACCTGCCGCACGGCGAGGCCCCGGAGGTGCTCCGCGCGTGCGAGCAGTGCGGCGTCGCGCTGATCCCGCTCCTCGCCCCCACCACCACCCCCGAGCGCCTCGCCGCGATCGGGGCGCGCGCGCAGGGCTTCCTGTACACCGTCTCGGTCGTCGGCACCACCGGCGAGCGGCGCGCGCTCAGCGAGGATCTCTCCCAGATCGTCGCGCGCGCGAAGGCCAGCACGAGCGTGCCCGTGGCGATCGGCTTTGGCGTCAGCACGCCCGCGCAGGCGCTGCAGGCCGCCGAAGCGGGAGCCGACGGCGTGATCGTCGGCACGCGTCTCGTGCGGGCGGCGAACGAGGCCGGAGATCCGGCGCAGGCGGTGGAGAGCGTCGTCGCCTCACTCGCCGCCGGCCTCGCCTCGACCGACCGGCGGCCAGCCGGATAGGATTTGCGCCGGCATGGGGTTCGTCATCACCGTCACCGCCGGCCTGGTCACGTGGATCGTGCTGTGGGCGATCGGGGTCAAGGGCTGGGGCGGGTTCCTGCTGGCCGCCGCGATCATCCTGGTGGGAGCGTCAGTGAAGATCCTCTCCGGCTACCTTCCCGGCCGCCGCACCTAGCGCGCCGTGCTGGCGCGCTGGTTGGGCCTGGTCGCTCTCGCCGCCGTGCTCCTGGGTGTGGCTGGCTGTGGTGGCGTTGCCGTTTCGGACGTCGCCGAAGCCACTGGCGACCAGCTGACCGTGTACTCGAGCCTGCCGCTGCAGGGGCCCTCGGCGGGAGTCTCAGAACAGATCGTCGACGGCGAGGAGCTCGCGCTGCACGACGCGGGGGGCCGGGCGGGCCGATTCAAGATCGACTACGCCTCGCTCGACGACGCCAGCCCGTCGACCGGCGAATGGAACCCGGGCGTGACCGCCACCAACGCCAAGATCGCCGCCCAGGACACGAGCACGATCGCCTACCTCGGCGAGTTCGACTCGGCCGCCACCGCGGTGTCGCTGCCGTTCATCAACGGCGCGGGCATCCTCCAGATCAGCCCCGCGAGCCCGTACGTCGGGCTCACCTCCTCCTTGGACGCCGGCCAGGACGAACCCGAACGCTTCTACCCGAGCGGCAAGCGCACGTTCGTACGGCTGCAGCCGGGGGACACCGTTCAGGCGCAGGCCCAGGTCCTGTTGATGAAGTCGCTGGGCGTGCGGCGGCTGTACGTGCTCGACGACCAGAACGCCTTCGAGGTGCCGCTCGCGGACATCGTGGCAAGCGACGCGGAAAAGGCCGGCATCACGGTGCTGGCGCACGACAGCATCTCGACCAAGTCCGGCGCCGCGTTCACCGGCGAGGTCGAAAAAATCGTGGCGAGCGGAGCGCAGGCCGTGTTTCTCGCGGGCGCCGAAGAACGGGGCACGGCCGCGCTGTGGCAGGCCCTCTACAGCGCTGCGCCGCACCTGTTGCTGCTCGCTCCAAGCTGGCCGGGGGACGAATCCTTCACCGCGGCCATCGGCGCCGCGCAGGCGAACACCTACCTGACCACGCCCGTGCTGCCCGCCTCTTCCTATCCGCGAAGCGCGCAGCTCCTGTTGCGTCGCTTCCGTCGCATATTCGGCATCGAAGGCGGGACGTATGCGCTGTGCGGCTACGAGGCGATGACGCTCGTGCTGAACGCCGTCACCGGCGCCGGCGCCCGCGGCAACGACCGGCAGACGGTGATCGATCGCGTGTTCGCCACCAGCGACCGCGACTCGGTGCTCGGGCGCTACTCGATCGGCGCCGACGGCGAAACCACGCTGTCTCGCTACGGCGTGGATCGCGTGCGCGGCGGGCGCCCGGTCTTCTATCGCACGATCGAGGTCGCCGCCGCAGGCGGCGCGTAGGCCGCCTGGGATCCACACCGCCGCCGCGGGCGGCGCGTAGGCCGCCCGGGATCCACACCGCCGCCGCAGGCGGCGCATAGGTCGCCTGGGATCCACACCGCCGCCGCAGGCGGCGCGTACGCCGCCTGGCCGCTCGTCGCCTACAGGCCGAGCACCAGGCGGAAGCGTTCTACTTCGCCACCCACGTGGCGAGCGCCGGCGACGAGCGTGGTGGCGGCCCGCAGGTAGGGGACGAACTGGCCGACCGGCGGCTCTTCGAGCAACCCTACGCCTTCGAGCAGGCTGAGCAAGGTGGGGAAGTCGACGAGCACGCTCGGCTGAATCCCTTCGCCGAGACTCGCCGCCGCCGCGCTGCGCTGCGCTGCGGAAGACAGCGTGCTCGACGGGTGCAGGGCGGCCTCCACCGAGGTTTCAGCGAGCCCCAGCACGAACTTCGCCTGGCCGGCGGCGTCACGCCCCGCGGCGATGTCGAGCTTCACCGGCAACCCGCTCAACCCCGCCGCGACCGCAGCTTCGGTGCCCGGGATCGACGCGGGCGAGATCGTCCCGCCCTGTTTGCGCAGCTGTTCGGCGAGCTCGGCCACGGCCGCGCGGGAGAGTGCGGGGTTGGTCGAGGAGATCACCGCAGCCGCCCTCAATTCGACCAGGCTCGAGCCGCTCGCGAACATTCCGCCGGAGCCCATCCAGCTGGCAAAGTCGCGCTTGGCCTGCGGGCTGTCGGAGCCGAGCGCGCGCAGCGGCGTGAGCAGCGCCTGCAGCAGCGAGCCCACGCTGAGGCCAGCAGCCGGCGCGGGCGGGCCGGAGGAGCCGAGCGAGCTGAGCGCTTCGAGCTCGTGGGCGTCGCGAGAGATGGTGGCGCCCAGGTGGCCGAGTCCGATCGCAAGCCACGATTCTCCCGGCAGTTCTTCGAAGGCGTGCACAGCTTCCCCGTCAGGCGAGAGCAGCCCGCCGGCTTCGGCGCTCGCAGCGGCGCCGAGGCGATCGACGTCGAGGGCGAGCGAGCTGGTGGAGGGGACGAGCGAGACGTTCGCCGCGTGCGCGCCGGCGAGCGCTTGCGCCAGCCCCGAGAGCCCTTCGCCCGCGGAGGCCGGCGTGGCGGCGAGGCTGCTCGGATTCGCGTAGACGTGCGCGATGGCGTTCGCGGGCCCCGCGGCGAGCAGCTTCACATAGCCGCTCGTACGGGCGAGCGCGGCCGCGCCGCCGGCCGCTTCGATCACGCTGCGTACGGCGGCTTCGCTGCCGATCACAGCGAAGCGGTGGACGAGCGCGAACGCGATGCCGCCCGAGCTCGTCCGGTAGCGAATGCCGCGGTAGCTCGTCGCGTGCGCGTGCGCGTGCGCGGCCTGGCTTTCCAGGAACGACTTCGCCTTGGCGCTGTCGCTCGTGTCGAGCACGATCGCGCCCTGCACGCCGCTCACGCTGAACGGGAAGGCGCCCGACGTCGATTTGCCGAGCAGGCCCTGCTCGAGCAGCGAGGGCAACACGCCCGCGGAGCCCGGCGAGGACAGGAACGCGCCGGCGTGAGGGCCGAGCCACGGCGCCACGTCGCTGGCAAAGCTCAGCTTCGGCGAGCCCGGCGTTTCCAGGAGCGCCAGCAGTCGCAGATAGGGGTTTCGCTCGTGGGTGAGAGCCCGCCCCGCGGCCAGCGCGCTCTTCTCCAGCACGCCCGACGGGCGCACGGTCGCGCCCACGTACAGCGCCGCGGCGGCGGGCACGGCGGTGGCCGGGTCGGCGGAGGTGCCGCTGGGCCGGCTCGAGCCGCATCCGCCGAGGAGCAGGGCGCCGCCTGCCAAGAGCGCGGCCACTGAGAACGCCGCGCGCCTACCCGTGGCGCCCGCACGCGTGTCGCTGCGCGGAGCAGGTGCGGCGGCGAGGAAGGCTTGGGGCAAGGCGGCGTTCGGTTCTCGGCGGTTTGCGCTGGCAGGCGCCGTGGGGGAGGCGATCGTACAACCGCCGGCGGACTTCGGCGCCCGTCGCGCGTTCTGCAGGCGCCGTTTCGTGATGAGCGGGTGCATGCACTGTTGCAACTCACGAGCGCCGCGCGCGATGCGCCGCTGCGGTGCGAAAACGCACCTGATAGCAGGGCTTTTTGCCCTCTCGAAGGGTCAGAGGGCGGAAAAGTGGGAGAAGATGTGCAAAAGGGGTTGCATTGTGGGAGGAAGTGGGGTATGTTCGCGCCAGCGAGCCGGGGTGGAGGGGCTCCTCCCACTCCTCCACCTCGGCTCGGTAATCAGTCGATCCCCCCACCACCCCTGCTCCAGTGGTCCCTTTTCGAGGCACCTTCGACCATACGCTCGACGCGAAGAATCGCCTCACCGTCCCGGCCCGCTATCGGGCGGCGCTCGCCGAGGGTGTGGTGCTGGCGATGCCCGTGGATTTGAAGCCGTGCGTGGGCGTGTGGCGTCCGGAGGAGTACGAGCGCTACACGCGGCGAGCCCTCGCCGAGCTGCCGCCGCTGTCGCCGCGGTTGACCGAGCTCGAGCGCTTCTTCTACGGCAGCTCCCACGACGCCGAGCTCGACTCGGCCGGGCGGATCATGATCCCCGGCTTCCTGGGCGAGCACGCGACGCTGGTCAAGGAGGTCGTGGTCGTCGGCGTGGGCGATCGCCTGGAGCTGTGGGCGAAGGACACCTGGAACGAGCATCGATCGGCGCTGCTCAGCGGCGTCGCGGAGGTGACCGCCCGTGTCGACGCTGCTGCTTGAGATGCCACCGTTTGAGCACGCACATGCACAGGAGCCGGGCGCCCCGCGCGGGCACACCCCCGTGCTCGCGCAGGAGCTGCTCACGCTGATCGATCTCGATCGAGACCCACCCCCCCAGCTCGCGATCGACTGCACGTTCGGCGACGGCGGGCACGCACGGCTGGTGGCCGAGCGACTGGGGGCCACGGGGACGCTCGTGGCGATCGACCGCGATCCCGCCGCCGAGCGGCGGTTCGCGGCGCTGGCCGCGGAAGCGGCATGCTCGGTGCGCTTCATTCGCTCGGGCTACGCGGAGGCGCTGGCGCTGCTGGCCGGCGAGGGAGTGCGGGCGGACGTCGTGTACTTCGACCTGGGCATGTCCTCGCTGCAGGTCGACACGCGGGAGCGCGGCTTCTCCTACTCCTACGAGGCGCCGCTGGACATGCGCATGGATCCCACGCAGGAGCTGAGCGCCCGCCAGATAGTGGCCGACTGGGACGAGCGTCGCCTCGCCCAGGTGCTGCGCGAGCTAGGCGAGGAGCGCCACTCCGGCGCGATCGCCCGGGCGATCGCACGCCGCCGCGCGCGCTCGCC
>JASHYF010000283.1 GCA_030043235.1 Solirubrobacteraceae bacterium
CTCACAGGCGGGCGCCGCACGCGCGCTCGGCGAGGGAGACGGCGGGCGCGAGTGGTGGGAGCTGAACGAGCACGGCACGATCCTGCACGGCGAGCGCACCGGCGCGACGCTGCGCCTCGGCGACGCCATCCGGGTGCGTGTGGAGGGCGTCGACGCGATTCGCGGCCGCGTGGATCTCGCGCCCGCCGGCTGACCTACCTGCGCGCTTCGCGCAGCCCACGTTCGATGTCGCGGCGGGTGTCGCGCTCGCGCAGCGCCTGGCGCTTGTCGTAGAGGTCCTTGCCGCGGGCGAGCGCGATCTCGACCTTGGCGTGGGCGCCCGAGAAGTAGATGCGGGTGGGCACGAGCGTGAGCCCGCGCTCCTGCACACGCCCGGCGAGCCGGTCGAGCTCGCGCCGGTGCAGCAGCAGCTTGCGCGGACGCTCCGGGTCGTGGTTCTCGCGCGAGGCCGGACCGTACGGTGGGATGTGCACGGAGTACAGCCACAGCTCGCGATCGCGGATGGCAGCGTAGCCGTCCTTGAGCTGGGCGCCGGAGGTGCGCAGCGACTTGACCTCGGTGCCCTCGAGCACGATCCCGCACTCGAAGCGCTCGAGCAGGTTGTAGCGATGGGAGGCGTAGCGGTTCGAGGCGACGTCGCCCGCGCCGACCTTGCGCTTGCCCTTGCCCTTGGCCATCGCAGCGAGCCTAGATCGTCAGGCGTGCAGGCGCTCGGCGCCCTGCGGAGAGCGGCTCAGATCGAGCCGAAGCTGTGGCCGGCGCTGCTGAGGATGTGCGTTTCGTGCATGCCAAACACCAGCAGCGCGATCAGCGCCACGTATACCGCGCCCACCAGCAGCCGGTGACGCGGCGCCACCCGGTAGTACGCCGCCTGCGCCAGCGAGCGCGTTTTGCGCTGCCGCCAGCGGTGCCACGTCTGAAAGGCAGCGAACAGCACGATGATCAAGAGGATTGGGTTGCCTGGGTCCAGGAACGCCAGCGCCACCAGCACGCCGAAGCCCGCGAACCACATCCACGGGCTCATCGCCGCAGCCGCGCGCCCGCCGTCCAGCGGCACCACCGGCAGCAGGTTGAACAGGTTGATGAAGAAGCCGAAGTACGCCAGCGCGATCAGCAACGAGCTGCCCGTCAGCTCGCCCACCACCGCCACCGCCGCCGCACCGATGCTGCCCAGGATCGGGCCCGCCAGGCCCACGCGCGCCTCCGCGAGCGCGTTGTCGCCGAGCGAACGGGAGAAGATCGCCGCGCCCATGAACGGGATGAACATCGGCGCGCTCGCTTTGATGCCCTCGCGGCGCAGCGCGATCACGTGCCCCATCTCGTGCACGAACAGCAGCAGCACGAAGCCCGCCGCGAACTCCCAGCCGAAGAAGATGCTGTACGCCGCCACCGACACCAGCGCCGTGCCCGCCGTCACGAACAGCTTCAGGTTCGGCAGCGCCACCAGCAGCGCCTTCAGCGCGACCCCGAACTTTGCGATCAGCGCGCCGATCGCCGCCAGTATGCTGCTGATGCGCTTGCGCGCGTTGCGAAGCGGCTGGCGCCGGTTCGTCTCATCGCCAAACGGGTTGCCAGCAGCGTGCGACCCCGGCATGAGCGGCGCGGCGGGCGCGCTGGACGCTCCCGGAGCCAGGGGCGCAGCCGCGCGCGTCGGCAGGGACGCCGCGGGCGTGGGCAGGGACAGCTCATGATTGTCCATGACCACATTGTGGCAGCACTCCTAACGGACGACTAACGATTGCCTGCGAAGTTGCGCTGCAGGCTCCGGGCCGTCGCGCGGCAGCTCGCCTGCCGAAACTTTTTTCGGAACGTGCGAGATCGAGGGATCGCGACGGTTGCAAACGGCGAGGGCGCGAGTTAGGTTGCATCCAGACGCGGAACCGAGCCGCAAAGAGCGAGGCCAACGAGGTGTGAGGCCGCGCCACCCGCCGGAGAAGGCCCTCGGGTCAGACTCTGGCACGGGGTTCCTCGAGGCGGCTTGGAACCGCGTCTCTTTGCCTCCAGCACCCCCTATAGCCGCGGCGCGTCCTCGCCCGACCGCCGCGGCTACACTTGAGGTGCACAACATCCCCGGGGACGACAGGCTTCGACGTGGTCGGTTCGTGGGGGTGGTTGCGAGTCGAGGTCCCGGGCGGCCTCGTAAAACACCCGGGAAAACCATAAGTGCGGACTCTCACGAGTACGCCCTCGCCGCTTAGTCAATAGCTGAGCCGTGAGGTCTCGGGCCCCGTTCGCCTACGGCGGGGAAGGCCGGGATCAGACAGTAGGCTCACCCGGTGCGGCCCGCCTCCGCCAATCCGGGGAAATCCCAGGAGGCTGGTCCCCCGCGACCCCGCCGGCCAGGCGAGCGGAGGATGAGATCAGAGGGCCGGCTACGCTCGTAGAAGCCATCCGCACGCGATCACGGACGCGGGTTCGATTCCCGCCGTCTCCACCTTGGTTGACAGCAGGTAGGGGCTCTGGTTCCGCTTGGACAAGCGGAATCGGGGCTGGGTCGATCAGCGACCCGGTTTCGCAGTTTCCGGGCTTTTGGCGGCGGTGCGCACGCTCGACAGTCGCAAGCTTGCGTACGTTGCGTACG
>JASHYF010000284.1 GCA_030043235.1 Solirubrobacteraceae bacterium
CGGGGACGGTCGCAGCGGAGAGTCTGAGGTCAAGCTCGCGTTCGAGCTGAGCACCGCCGACTGGGTGCCGCTCGCCGGCCCTCGCCAGGAGCTGCCGCTGGGCGAGGTTCGCCATCCGATGGACAGCGCGATCGAAGCGGCCGGATTGACGGTCGACGACGTGATCGTGCGTCCCCCGCGCGAGCTCGTCGCGGAGCTGGTCGGTCGTCCGCTGGCTGAGCGGCGGCGCATCTTCGCCCATTCCCGCGGCGTTGGCGCGCGGACAGGCGATGTGAAGCGCATGGATCGTGCCTTCTGGCGGGGCGTCGGGTTGTCTCTGGCCGAGCACAACGCCAAGGGCTGTGAATCACAGCTGCCAGATCTCATCTGGGACTTTCCGTCGGACGCGAAGTGGGCGCTCCTGTCCGGGCTTTGGGAGGGCGATGGCTCGTGGTCGCTGATCAACGGCGGTCCGAGCGTGACGCTCGAGTTCGGGACGGTCTCGGATGAGCTGGCGGATGGCGTTCTGCGCCTGCTCGGCGACCTCGGCATCGTCGCTGCCCGCCGCATCGGCCGCACGAGGCTGTCCACGAAGGACACCCACTGGGTCCGGATCAGCGGAGCGGACCAGGTAGAGTGCGCGATCGTGCTGGTCGGCGAGCGCGACCGGACGGGCGTCCTCGCGGCGCTGCGTGCGCAACGCAAGCGGATCGCCCCGACGGGTTACCGGCGCTTCGACGATGGTCCCGCGTGGGCGCGGATCACCGAGCTGCGGCGCGCGCCCTATCACGGTCACGTGTACTCGCTGGAGGTTCCCTACTCGCACACGGTCGTCACCAGCGGCGGCCTCACGACCTCCAACTGCTTTCCCAAGGATGTCGACGCCCTGAAGCAGCTCGCCGGCAACTCCGGCTATCACTTCCAGCTCCTGACCGCGGTGATCGAGGTCAACGAACTGCAGAAGCGGCGGGTGATCGGCAAGCTGCACAAGCACCTCGGCGGGCTGGCCGGCAAGCGCGTGACGCTGCTCGGCCTGGCCTTCAAGCCGAACACCGACGACATGCGCGAGGCCTCCTCGCTGGTGCTCTCCGCGCGCCTGCACGCCGACGGGGCGCACGTGACCGCGTATGACCCCATCGCCGAGGAGCAGGCGCGCACCCTCGTGAGCGGCGTCACCTTCGCGTCCTCGCCGCTGGAGGCCGTCCGCGGCGCGGACGCGGTGGTGCTTGTGACCGAGTGGAGCGAGCTCGTCCAGCTCGACTGGACGCAGGTGGCCAAGGCAATGGACGGCGAGCTGGTGATCGACGGGCGCAACGCCCTGGATTCCTCGGCGGTGCGCGCCGCCGGCCTCATTTACGAGGGGATCGGCCGGCGATGACGGCAATCGTGGTGCTTCGCGCCCGAGTAGCGGAGGCTCTCCAGCCCGAGGTGCCGGCGGCGCCCCAGCCCGGAGCGGCCATGCGCGCCGTTCGCGCCAGCCGGCGCTCATGCAGGCGGTGATCCTCGTGGGCGGGCAGGGCACGCGCCTGCGCCCGCTGACCTCAACGCTGCCGAAGCCCGTGATCCGGCTCGTGGACCGCCCATTCATCGCGTTCATGCTCGAGTGGCTGCGCGGGCACGGGGTGGCGGACGTGATCATGTCCTGCGGCTTTCTCGCCGACGGCGTGCGCGAGGTGCTGGGGGACGGGTCGAGCATGGGCATCCGCCTGCGTTTCGTGCAGGAGCCCGAGCCGCGCGGCACGGCGGGCGCGCTGAAGCTGGCCGAGCCGATGCTCGAGGAGCGCTTCCTGATGCTCAACGGCGACGTGCTCACGGACATCGACCTGAGCGCGCAGATCGCACAGCACGAGGCGAGTCGGGCGCGCGCCACGCTCGCGCTGGTGCCGGTCGCCGACCCCAGCCCCTACGGCCTCGTGATCCTGCGGGAGGATCACTCGGTGAGGGAGTTCGTGGAGAAGCCCAGCTCGGACACGATCGACGGCAACCTGATCAGCGCCGGGGCCTACGTGCTCGAGCGCGAGATCCTGCAGCTGATCCCGCCCGAGCGCAACGTGTCGATCGAGCGCGAGGTGTGGCCGCTGCTGGTGGACGACGGCCTGTACGGCTTCCCGTCCGAGAGCTACTGGCTGGACATCGGCACGCCCGCGCGCTACCTGCAGGGCACCTTCGACATCCTCTCAGGCAACGTCCACACCGCTCTGAGCGAGCGTCTCGGCGACGGCTGGCTGGCGATCGACGAGGGCGCGCAGGCGCGCGGCAGGGTGATCCCGCCCGCGTTGCTAGCGCGCGGCGTGCAGGTCGAGCGGGGCGCGCACGTGGGCTCGCTCGTGGTTCTCGCGGAGGACGTGTCCGTGGGGGCGGGCTCCACCGTGGAGCGCGCGGTGGTGCTGCAGGGCACGAGCATCGGCGAGGGCTGCGAGCTGCGCGACTGCATCATCGCCGCCGGATGCCGCGTCGGCGCCGGCACCACGATCACCGGCGGAGCGGTGCTCGGCGAGCGCGTGAGCGTGGGGGCGCACAACGTGATCACCCGCGGGGCGCGTATCT
>JASHYF010000285.1 GCA_030043235.1 Solirubrobacteraceae bacterium
CCACCACCCCCATCGTCACAGTGTCCGCCGCCACCCCCACCATCACTGCTCCCACCGTGAAGGTCGGGAGTGTCCCGGGAACTTCAAGAACGAACACACGGCCGGCCACGCCGAACGGCCGCAGCGCCTAACGCACGAGCAGGAAGCACCCCCCGAGTTCGGGTTTGAAACACCACCAACGGGGAGTTGGGTGGGCAGCGCCCTGATCGCGCGGATGGACGCAGAGCGCCACAGCGGCTGACGGCCGAGGAGATGCGGCTCCGCGGTGCTGGCGCACAGCCGCCCGCCGACCCGCGATCGTCGGCGGTGGGCGCCGAGACATCTAAGCCAGGAGGTTGGTGACGTCCGATTCCCGCCGGCGGTCGCGTTTGAGGAAGCCCAAGATGCGCAACAGAGCGAGCTGCCCGGCTACGCTGCAACGAACCTGACGAAGGGGAGTGGCGTGGTGGATAGCGGGCCTGTGTTGTGTTTGGTGGGTGTGTGGAAGGCGTTTGATCGTGGTGGGGGTCGGGTGTCGGTGTTGGAGGGCGTGTCGTTGCGGGTGGCGGCGGGGGAGATCGCGGCGGTCGTGGGCGCCCGTGGCCGGGGTAAGTCGACGCTGATCCGGGTGGCCTCGGGGACGCTGCCCATCGACCGGGGCAGCGTGTCGCTGGATGGCCGCGAGCTGACGGGGCTGTCAGAGGACCAGCTCACCGAGATCCTCGCGAACGAGATCGGCCTTGCCACGAGAGCTGGCCCCGAGGTGCGGCTGAACGTCCACGACTATGTGGAGATGTCGCTCGGCGCGACCCGCAAGTACAGCAAGGGCGAGCGCGCCGAGCGCGTGCGGGCGGTCCTCGAGCGGCTGGGTCTCGCCGACGCCAGCGGCGCGATGTGGGAGGAGCTCTCGGACTGGCAGCGGGTGCTCGTGGAGTTCGCGCAGGCGATCGTCAAGCGCCCCAGGCTGCTGCTCATCGACGATGTCGTGGACGGTCTGGGCCTCGAGCACAAGCGGGCAGCGATGGACCTCGTCGAAGGCTTCGCCAAGGACGTCGGTTGCGCGGTGCTGATGGCCGTCTCCGACCACGCCGCGGCACTACGCTCAGCGACGGTATGGAGCCTCAGCCACGCCAAGCTCGAGCTGATGCACAAACACCCCGACATCACCTACCTACACCAGCCCCGGCAGGAGGTGGCGCGGGCGAGGGAGCCCTGAAAGTGCTGCAGGTAGTCGATCTCGTCAAGCACTACCAGGCGGGTGAGGAAACGGTCCGGGCGGTAGACGGCGTCTCGCTCTCGATCGCAGCGGGGGAAATGGTTGCGCTGTACGGGCCGAGCGGCTCGGGCAAGTCGACGTTGTGCGACCTGATCGCCGGGTTTCAGGCTCCGGACGCCGGCACCGTGCTTGTCGACGGGCAGGATATCGCTTCGTTCTCAGCACGAGAACACGCAGACTATCTGCGGCTCACGGTCGGGATCATCGGGCAAGAGGACGAGCTGTGGCCCTCCGCGTCAGCGCGCGGGAACGCCTGCCTGAAGCTGCTGCGCGAGCACCCGAAGGACGCGCATCGTCTGATCGAGCCGCTGCTGCTCGACCTCGGCCTCGGTGACCGGATGAACCAGCCGACACGCAAGCTCTCCAAGGGTGAGCGCCAGCGTGTGCTGATCGCGCAAGCGCTCTCGACCGACCCGCAGCTGGTGCTCGCCGATGAGCCCACCGGCAGCCTGGACACGCGCCGCAGCCGCGAAGTGCTCGCGCTGATACGCGAGGCGTGCCGGCGGATACACACCGCTGTGCTGCTCGTCACGCATGACCCGCAGGCCGTGGCGTTCGCGGATCGCGCCCACGAACTGCGCGACGGGCGGCTCCACGACTACGCGCCGGACGAGCTCTACCTCCGGGCCACGCGGGCGCCGCAGGAATCGACGGCATGACCCCAGCCGAAACGGCGCAGCCGCGCGAGCCCCAGCCCGACGCTGCGCCCCACGTCTCCGCGGTCGTGCGACTACGCAAGCGGCTACGCCGCGCGATGCCACTCGGGGAGATCGTTTTCATCTTTCGGGCACGATTGAAGGAGCCCGCCGTCGTTGGCCAGATGGTTCTCGCGATCATCGGCATCGCGGTCGGGATCGCGTTGCTGTTCGCCTCCCAGGTCGCCTCGCAGAGCCTCGACGGTTCGGTTCGGCAGCTCACCCGCCAGCTCGTCGGCGGGACGCAGTACCAGCTCGATGCGCGCGGCCCCGAAGGGTTCCCCGAACGCGTCGCCCGGGAAGCCGGCGCGCTGCCAGGGGTCCGCGCCGCGCTGCCGCTGCTCGAGCAGCCGGTGGTCGTGATCGGCCCAAGCGGGCGGGCGCCGGTCGATCTGATCGGTGCGGACCCCCGCTTCGCGCACCTCGGCGGCCGGCTGCTGCGCAAACTCAGGGCTCGCCAGCTCGTGCACGAGAGAGTGATCGCCGTCCCGGACCCCATCGCCGCGTCCATCGGCGCGAGCTCTTTCGAAGACGTCGGCCTGCAGATCGGCGCCCGCAGGGTCGAAACGCTCCTCGGTGCCACGCTCGGGCAAAGCGAAGTCGGCGGCCTGGCCGACAGCCAGATCGCGCTCGCCCCACTGTCCTACGCGCAGACGCTCGTCGGCGCACGCGGGAGCATATCGCGCGTGTACATCAAGGTCGCGCCAGGCCAGCAGGCGAAGGCCTACGCTGGCCTGAAGCGGCTGGCCGCGGCTCACCATCTGGACGCGGTGCCCGCGGACTTCGACGCGACGCTGTTCAGCATCGCCTCCGCCCCGGCGGAGCAGGGAGAGACGCTGTTCAGCGCGATCAGCGCTGTCGTCGGCTTCCTGTTCGCGTTCAACGCGATGCTCCTGACGGTCGCCGAGCGCCGCCGCCTGATAGCGACGATGCGCCGGATGGGCTACACACGCTCCACGATCCTCCAGGCGCTCGCGTTCGACGCGCTCGTGATCGGCGTGATTGCGAGCGCCCTCGGGATCGGGCTCGGCGAGCTGCTGTCGATCGCGCTGTTCCACGCCCAGCCCGGCTACCTGGCGTTCGCGTTCCCGGTCGGGTCGCAGCGGATCGTGACGTGGCAGACGATAGTCCTTGCCATAGGTGCGGGCATGCTCGCGGCCCTTATAGGCGTGCTCGCGCCGCTACGGCATATTCTCGCTGTCCCTCTCCGCTCGCAGGCAGAGATCGAACACGTCCCCCGGGGCTGGACGGCGCTGCGCCTCGCCGCTGGAATCCTCGGGCTGCTCATCACCACCGTGATCGTTCTGTTCCGCCCGCAATCGGCGGTCGTCGCGGTTATCACGCTCGTGATTGCGGGCCTTGCTCTGCTCCCATTCCTTTTCAGAGGCATCCTGCATGGGTTCGAGTGGCTGCAGCGGCCGTTCGGCAGCACCGCGACCCGGCTCGCGGTCGGCGAGCTCGGGGACCACATGACCCGCGTGCGCTCCCTGGCCGTCGCGGCGACTGGCGCGCTCGCCGTGTTCGGAACCGTCGCGATCGCAGGCGCACAACACAACCTGCAAAGTGGGCTGAACAGCGCTAGCCACGAATGGAACCGGGCCGCCGACATTTGGGTTTACCCATCGGGAGACGACAACTCACTGGCTACCACTCCGTTTCCCGCGTCGGTGGCATCCGGGATTGAGCACCTCGAAGATGTGCGCAGCGTCAGTATCTACCGTGGGAGCTTCTTGAATGTCGGCGATCGCCGCGTGTGGGTGATCGCGCCGCCCCGGCAGTCAGCCGAGCCGATGCCGGCAGGGCAACTGACCCAGGGCAACGCGGATCAGGCGAACAGGAGGCTGCGCGGTCACGGCTGGGTCGTCCTGTCCGAAGCCGTAGCTCACGAACTGCATCTACACGTCGGAGAGTCCTTCACCCTGCCTTCTCCGCAGCCGACGTCGTTCCGGGTTGCGGGCCTGTCCACCAACGGCGGATGGCCACCCGGTGCGATCGTGGTCAACGCCGAAGACTACGCACGCGCTTGGGGGTCGAACGCGGCCAGCGCACTGAACGTCCAGGTCGCAGCGGATCGAGCACCGAACGAAGCGCGCAGCCAGATAATCCGCGCACTCGGAGCGGACTCGGGCCTCGCTGTCCAGACGGCCGCCGAACGGGAAGCGCAGTGGGCGAGGCTCAGCGGCCAGGGCCTCGCGCGACTCACGCAAATATCGACGATCGTCCTGATCGCGGCAATCCTGGCGATGGCCCTCGTCATGACCTCCCTCATCTGGCAACGCCGCGAACGAATCGGATACCTCAAGAGGACCGGCGCCACCAAGCGCCTGCTCTGGCTATCGCTGTTCTTCGAGAGCGCCGTGCTGCTCGGCTCGGGATGCCTCATCGGGGCCGCGTTCGGGCTCTACGGCCAGTTGGTGATCAGCCATGCGCTGACCGCGGTCACGGGCTTTCCTATCACGATCAGTGTCGGGGTCCTCATCGCCATCTTCAGCTTCCTCATCGTCAGCGCGACCGCACTCGCGATCGTCGCAGTCCCCGGCTATCTCGCGACACGCGTCCGGGCGACAATGGTCAAGCCCGCCTAACAGTAAAACGCGGCCAGCGGCATCGCCACGCGCGGTTCTTGGCCTCGTCCGAGCCG
>JASHYF010000286.1 GCA_030043235.1 Solirubrobacteraceae bacterium
GAGGAGCTGTCCTGCGCCCCGTACGGGGTGTGCGCGCGAGGCTTTCACGAGGCGATCCTGTGGGTGCTCGCCGGCAACGAGCCCGCCGAGCGCTTCTACCGCGCCCGCGGGTATCGGCGCGACGGCGCCCGCCGCCACGAGAACCCGTGGGGCGTGGACGCCGAGGTGATCCGCTACCGGCGCTCGCTCGCGTGAGCGGCGCGTCGCACCGGCGAAGCTGCGCGCGGACACCAGCCCGCAATACCGCGCTTCACGCCGCCGCGCGGAAGCGCACCACGCGATCCCACTCTTCCTAAAAAACCGACTCAGTCGCGCAGCATGAATCGGTCACAGAATCGTAACCGCCTGGTGTCACCTAGTTCACACAGGCAGTTCGGAGCCGCGCGTAGCTTGCCGCGGAGCAGCCGAGGGCCCCCCACGTCCCGTCGCGGGGTCCGCGCTGCCCTGCCCTGCAAGACGCTCTCTCCGGGAAGGAAGGCACGCGCACATGTTCACACGCTCGCTCCGCACCATCCTCGGCGCCGCGGTGGCGCTGCTCACGATCCTCACGGCCGGCGAGGCCGCCGCGCTGGCCGGCACCGGTCCCGCTTACTCGGCCGGCGCACCCGTCCTCGCCGAAGTGACCGGGACCGCGAGCAATCCCGCGCCCTGGACGCTCTCGCAAGGTGATCCCTCGGCCTCGCCGTACAACCTCTCGCTGCCCGCCTTCAACTTCGGCGGCTCGCCCGAAGTGACCTTCAGCGGCATCACCACCCCGAACCTCGCGGTCTATCCGGCCGGGAAGTCGGCGGGCGAAATCCCCTATCCGACCGGCTACGCCGGAACCCCCGGCCCGCAGCCGGGCTACTGCGGCAAAGGCGGGCCGAACCCGGAGACCGGGGAAGTCGACCACGAGCCCGCCGGCGCCGTGCTGCCGATGTCGCCTTACTACTTCCCGTTCGTGATGCGCAACCCCAACAACCCGAGCGTGCTCACCGGGTTCTTCGACTACCGCCCGAAGGAAGCCGAAGAGGCGCTGGTGGTGGCCAACTCCTTCAACAACGGCCAGACGTGGCACTTCGTCGACGAGAAGCTTCAGCTGAACGCCAACGTCTGCTCGGACGGCATCCAGAACGACAACGGCCAGGGGCACGCCTACGTGCAGGAAGTCGGCGGCGCCTGGTACCTCTACATGCTCAACCGCGTGAGCGGCGACTCGCTCGGCCAGGGCCTGCTCGTATACAAGCTGAACTGGACGCCCTCCAGCAAATACCCGTGGGGCGACCCGATCGGCGAACTGCCCAAGGCCGAGCCGGTCGGGGAAGGCCCGAACCCGCCGAACGAACAGACCGGTGACGTCGCGCCCGGCTACGCCGCGGGCGTGACCAAGGAAGAAGGCAAGACCACCGCGACGGCGACCGTCACCGTCCCCAACTACCAGACCAACCCGAAAGCCGGCGTGAAGATCAAAGTCGCCAGCACCGCCAGCCTCAAGGAAATTGCCGAAAACACGGGCGGCCAGCTCTTCGACGTCGGTTCGGAAACCGCCTACAGCACCAAGGACGACTCCACGATGCCCGCGATCCACTGCACCGAAAAAACGACCGCAACGGAATTCGAGGGCTGCGTGGCGGTGGACGCCGCCGGGCAGACGGGCGAACAGACCGTCGAAGTGAAAAGCGGCGATGACCTCGTGGCCGCGCCGGAGGTCCCCGACACCGCGATGGTCACCGACCCGCGCACCGAGGGCAACCCGGCGGGCAGCGGCCTGCAGGCGCCCGACGGGATCATCGGCACGGTCCCCGCGTCGAGCCTGCCGGCCAAACTTCCGAACGGGTCCTCGCGCAGCGAAATACCGAGCGGCGCCACGGTCGTGATCTACGGCGAGAAGCTGCTCGACTACTTCCAGCCGGCGGTCACCGGCAAGAAGGTCGAAGTCCCGACCTCCGGCGCCGGGGTCAGCATTCCGGTGTCGAGCTTCGGCTACACCGGCAGCGGCCCGCAGTCCTACGCGAGCCTCACCGACAACACCGAACCGACCAGCA
Source organism: Solirubrobacteraceae bacterium (assembly GCA_030043235.1). Lineage (GTDB taxonomy): Bacteria > Actinomycetota > Thermoleophilia > Solirubrobacterales > Solirubrobacteraceae > Palsa-744. Next base: position 2,025 of record JASHYF010000286.1, read on the forward strand.
CGGCGCTCAAATTCCCGGCGGCCGTCACGGTGGGCGCCGGCTTCGACGGCACCTCGAAATCCTCCACCGAAGAAGGGATCGCGTCGGTCACCTGCACCGGCGGCGTGGTCAAAGCCGGGACCGATGAATTGACCGGCTGCACCGCCAGCACGGCCAACCTGCCCGGCGGGACGACCTCCGTGACCGTGAAGAGCGAATACTACGTCGCCGCTCCCGGCGCCTGCCTGACCCCGGCGGCGACGCTCGCGCAGACCGGCGAGGGCTCCACGAGCGTCAAGAAGCTCTACAAGAACAACGAGGACTACTCGGTCGTGCGGGCCGCGTGGACGACCAACGGCATCGAATTCCACGACCTGGGCGCAGTGAGCGGCCTCAACAACCCCGAATACACCGGCAACGCCGCCGACACCACGCCCGTCGGCCAGACCGGCACCGACGAACTCCGGTGGGTGGCCTCGCGCGGCACGATCGTCCCGACCGCCCAGGGCGAGACCATGTTCATGTCCGGCGCGGACTGCGCCGACGGCGACAGCGACGCGTTCGAGCAGATCTTCTACTCGAACTCGTCCAACGGCATCGAATGGAGCCGGCCGGTGCCGCTGATCAAGAACGACCCCACGTTCCTGGCCTCCGCGCTGCAGAACGCGTTCGCGGCTGAAGGCGTCGACGACCCGCTCGGGATCTCCGCCTACTACTCCGGGCGGACGTACGACCCGAACGTGATCGTCACCCCCGAAGGCGGCCTGCAGATGGTGTTCTCCGGCTACCGCACGCCGAAGCCGCTCCCGGTCACGGGCGCAGAAGTGAAGTCGCTCGGCACCGACACCTCCTTCCAGTTCACGCCGATCCAGGACGACCCCGCCCTGTACCGGAACATCCTCACCGTGCCCATCAGCGTCAAGGAACCCGGCCCACAGGGCGAAAAGGGCGAAAAGGGCGAACAGGGTCCCCAAGGGCCAGACGGTCCCGAAGGCCCGCAGGGTCCCCAAGGCCCGCAGGGCGAAAGGGGCGAACAGGGTCCCCAAGGGCCAGACGGTCCCGCAGGCCCGCAGGGTCCCGAAGGCCCGCAGGGCGAAAGGGGCGAACAGGGTCCGATCGGACTCACCGGCCCGATCGGACCGCAGGGCCCGCAGGGTCCACAGGGCCCGCCAGGCCCGCAGGGTCCGGAAGGCACCGTCGGCAACCTCGCCTGCACCGTGACCTACCACAAACACAAAACGGTGATGCTGAGCTGCAAAGTGACGTCTCCGGCATCCTCGAGCGCCAGCGCGGCCTCGGCCGACAGAAGCTCGAAGGTTCGCGTGCGCATCACGCGGGGGCGCAAGACGCTCGCCAGTGGCAGCGGATCGCTGCGGCTCGGCAGGGTCTCGGCGAGGCTGTCAACCGCGCGCGGGCTCAGCCGCGGCAGCTATCTGGTGACGGTCGATCTGCCCGGCGGCGCTCTCAGCACCACCGTGCACGTCAAGTAGTTCCGCGGCCGGTGCGCGCCGTGGGCCGCCTGGGCTTTCTCAGGCGGCCCGCAGCCGCACCACGCCGTCCTCTTCCGCTTCTACGACCGCACCGTCGCGCATCAGCAGATCTACGTGTCCCAGCACCTCTGAGAGTGTCAGATACGCCTGCGTCACCGCCACGTTGCCCCACAGCTCCTGCGCGATCTCGTGCGCGGTCCGCGGCTCGGAGGCGATCAGCCGGCCGATCTTCTCCGCCCGCCGGCGGTGCAGGCGAAAGCGCTCGTCGATCAGCGCCACGTGGTCGGTGATCGGCGGGCCGTGGCCGGAGAGCACCAGCGAGAGCTCCATCGCGCGCGTCTTCTCCAGCGAGTCCATGTACGTCAGCAGCGCCTGCGGGCGGGGGCCGTCGTACTCGTGCTCAGCGCTCGCGTCGAGCGGGCGCGCCAGCAGCGGGTTGGAGGAGATGTGCGCGATCAGGTGGTCCGCCGCCAGCATCATCGCGCCCTCGCCGATCGCCGATCGGTCGTCCACCAACACCGTGTCCGAAGGGCTGTGGCCGGGACGGTGCAGCACCCGCAGCGTGCGGTCGCGCAGCCGCAGCTCGCCGCCGTCGCGCAGCGGCCGCGTCACTTCCACCGCCGCCCCCCACGCGCGAAAGCCCGCCGACACCGCCCGCAGCACCGTCGCCACTTCCGGGGGGATGCCGTGGCGCAGCATCAGCCGCTCGGCGAACACGTCGTCCAGCTCCGCCTCCCGGCCGTAGCTCGCCAACAACGGCGCCACGTCCTCGAGCGCCGCCACCTCCGCCCCCGAGCGCCGCGCCAAGATCGACGCCAGGCCGAAGTGATCCATGTGCTGGTGGGTGATCACCAGCAGCTCGATGTCCTCCACCCTGTGCCCGCGCCGTGCCAGCGCCCGCTCCAGCTCGTCCAGCGCCTTCGCCGAGTTCGGCCCCGAGTCCACCAGCGTCAGCGGCGAATCCTCGATCAGATACGCGTTCACGCGCCCCACCATGAACGGCGTGGGAATCGCCAGGCAGTGGATGCCCGCCTGCGCCGCGCGCTCGAGCGCCTCCCCGGCTTGTTCCTGATCGCTCATCGTGCGTGCATTCGGCCGGGGTCAAGCCAGCGTTGAGGTCGTCGCCCAAGCACGTGCGAGACTCGCGCCGACCGGCACGCGAAGCGTCACGGTCGGCGCGAACGCTCGCATCATGCGCCGCGGATCAGCGCCAGCACCTCGTCACGGCGGCGCTCCATGTCCGCGCGCGAGACCAGCGACTCCAGGCACAGACGCAGCAGCGGCTCCGTGTTCGACGGGCGCACGTTGAAGTGCCAATCCTCGTAGTCGATCGAGATCCCGTCCAGGCGTTCCTGGCGCGCATCCGAGTAGCGCACCGCGATCTCCTCCATCTTCGCCTGCTGGTCGGCCACCTGCGAGTTGATCTCCCCGGAGATGAAGTAGCGCTCGCGATAGGGCGCCAGCAGCTCGGACATGCGCACGCCCTCGCGGCACAGCAGCTCCAGCACCAGCAGCGCCGGCAGCGTGCCCGAGTCCGCGCAGTAGAAGTCGCGGAAGTAGTAGTGCCCCGAGACCTCGCCGCCGAACAGCGAGCCCTCCCTGCGCATGCGCGCCTTGAAATACGCGTGGCCCACGCGGTTCACGTACGGGACGCCGCCCGCGCGCCTCACCGTGTCGGGGACGGCGCGCGAGGCGCGCACGTCGTACAGGATCGCGGGGCGGGTGGGATCCGATCTATCGTCCCGTTGCTTGCGCAGCAGCGACTCCGCAAGCAGGGCCGTCAGGAAGTCTCCGGGCACGAACTCGCCGCCGTCGTCGATGAAGAAGCAGCGGTCCGCGTCGCCGTCCCACGCGATCCCCAGGTCCGCGCCGCGCTCCCGCACTTGCTGCACGATGAAGCGCCGGTTCTCCTCGAGCAGCGGGTTCGGCTCGTGGTCGGGGAAGTTTCCATCCGGCGTCCAGTACGTCTCGAGCAGCTCCAAGCCCAGGCGCTCCAGCAGCGGGCCCACCATCGGTCCGGCCATGCCGTTGCCGCCGTCCACCACCACCTTCAAGGGGCGCTCGGCCGAGCGAACGACCTCGGGGTCGATGAAGCCCAGCGCCGCCTCCTGGAACTCCTCGTACAGGTCGATCTCCTCGAGCGTCCCGCCCCGCCCCTCGCCGCCGAGCTCCAGCGCGCCGGCGTCCTCGGATTCGATCCAGCGGCGGACGTCCTGGATGCCTTCCTCGCCGGACAGCGCGATCGCGCCCGCGCGCACGAGCTTCGCGCCCGTATACGCCTTCGGGTTGTGCGAGGCCGTGCACATCAGGCCGCCGTCCAGCTCGCGCGAGCCGACCAGGTAGTAGAGCATCTCGCTGCCCACCTCACCCGCGTCGATCACGCTCGCCCCGGCCGACAGCAGGCCCGCGCGGTAGCGCGCCGCGAGCTCTGGGGCGCTCAGGCGCATGTCATGCCCGAGGCCCACCCGCAGCTCGCCCAGCTCCTTGCCCGCGAGGCCGGACAGCACGACCGCGAAGCCCTGCCCGATCCGTTCCGCCACCTCGCCGTCGATCTGCTCCGGGTACAGGCCGCGGATGTCGTACGCCTTGAAGATGTCGGGAGAGAGGGCGACGGTCACCGCGCCGCGCATCCTATGCGCCCGCCCGATTCGTAAACTTGCCGGTATGTCCGGGCACTCCAAGTGGGCGTCCATCAAGCACAAGAAGGCCGTCGCCGACTCGCGCCGCGGCGCGCACTTCTCCAAGCTCACGCGCGCCATCACCGTCGCCGCGCGCGACGGCGGCGGCGACCCGGTCGGCAACCCGGCGCTCGACCTCGCCATCCGCAAGGCCAAGGAAGCGTCCATGCCCAAGGACAACATCGAGCGCGCGATCGCCAAGGGCACCGGCGAGGGCGGCGAGGCCGAGGCGATCGAGAGCGTCCTCTACGAGGGCTACGGGCCCGGGGGCGTGGCCGTGCTCGTGGAGGCGCTCACCGACAACCGCAACCGCACCAGCGCCGACATACGCCACGCGTTCTCCAAGAACGGCGGCAACCTCGGCGAGCCCGGCTCCGTCGCCTACCTGTTCGACAAGAAGGGCACGATCGTGATCGACGCCGGCCGCTACTCAGAAGACGAGCTCATGGTCGCCGTCGAGGCGGGCGCCGAGGACATCGCCGCCGACGAGGACGTCTTCGAGGTCGTCACCGAGCCCGCCGGCTTCGCCGCCGTGCGCGCGGCGCTCGAAGGAGCCGGCGTGGAGATCGAGAGCGCCGAGCTCGCCTACCGGCCCTCCAGCGTCGTGCCCGTCGATGAGGCGGGGGCCGCCAAGCTCATGCGCCTCATCGACACGCTCGAAGACCTCGACGACGTGGGCGCCGTGCACGCCAACTTCGACATCTCCGCCGACGTGCTCGAACGTGTCGCCGGCTAGCAGAGGGTGGCGCAGCCGGCCGGAGGCCGGCGGGCCGGGCCCCTCTTTTCTCGGTCAACGGTGGCGCAGCCGGCCGACCCAGCCCTCCGGGCTGTGTGCCCCCGGCGGGCCGGGCCCCTCTTGCTCGGTCAACGGCGCTTCGGACGCCGCGAACGGGGGTCCGCGTGCGGCTGTGAATCACAGTCGAGGGTGGCGCAGCCGGCCGGAGGCCGGCGGGCCGGGCCCCTCTTTCTCGGTCAACAGCGCTCCGGACGCCGCGAACGGGGGTCCGCGTCCGGCTGTGAATCACAGTCGCCGGCCGTGTGAAGCCTACGTGCGCCCCGACGCTGCCGAGGCCGCGCGCACGCCCGTCGTGATCCTCTGCGGTGGGCGCGGCACGCGCCTGCAGGAGCGCACGCGCGAGATCCCCAAGCCGCTCGTCGAGATCGGCGCCCTGCCGATCCTCTGGCACGTCATCCAGCTCTACGCCGCCCACGGCTTTCGCCGCTTCCTGCTCGCCACCGGCTATCGCGGCGAGCTGATCGAGCGCTTCGTCGCCGCGCGTGCGTGGCCGCACGGCGTGAGCGTCGAGTGCGTGGACACGGGCCCCGAGACGCCCACCGGCGGGCGCATCAAGCTGCTCGAGCCGCGTCTCGCCCACGAGCGGCTGTTCTGCGCGACCTACGCCGACGGCCTCGCCGACATCGACCTCGGCGCGCTGCTGGCGTTCCACCGCGAACACGGCGAGCTCGCCAGCATGACCGTCGTGCGCCCGCAGCTGCAGTTCGGGGTCACCGAGCTCGACCGCGACGGGCGCGTGACCGGCTTTCGCGAGAAGCCCACCTCCGAGCACTGGATCAACGGGGGGTTCTTCTGCTTCAGCGGGGGCGCTCTCGGTTATCTGCAGCCCGGCAGCGTGCTGGAGCGCGCGCCGCTCGAGCGACTCGCCGCCGACCGGCAGCTGCGCGCACGCCGCCATGAAGGCTTCTGGGCGTGCATGGACACCTACAAGGACGCCGTCGCGCTGGGCGACCTGTGGGCGAGCGGCGAGGCGCCGTGGCGCTTGTGGGGGGAGGATGCGTCCCTTCGGCCGGTGCGAGCGGCGCCGACGCAACGGCTACACGTAACCGGCAGCCCGTAGCGCGGCGAGTGTGACCATCAGCGTTCGCGGTGTGGCGCTGAGCGCCCGGAAGCCGAATCGCTGATAGAAGGCGGCGGCGCTCTCATCAGTGGCATGGACGACCGCGGCGCAAACGGCGACGCGGTGCATACGCATCTCCACCATCGTACGGCAAGGTCAACTCGCAGGAGCTGACTGCCATCCTGGCTCGAACGGCCTCGCGGGTCACTGGTCGTCCGTTATCAACTCAGCGAGGGCGTCCGCACGCGCGAGCCGTGCATCCGTGGTGAGCACCGCGGCTGAGTTCAGCGAAATCGCCAGCTCGGTGTACAGCGCGTCGGCAAGGCGCTGGTTTGCACGCCGCCGCCACGCACCCTCGAGCAGGCGCGCAAGCGCATGCCGGCGGATGGGCGCTTGGGCAAGCTCGACGAGCGCGGCGGTCACGGCCGAGTCCCGCAACTCGCCGGCACGATGCAGCCGTCCGAGCGCCGAGAGCACCTCTGCGTCGAGGTGGGCGGGGGCGTGTAGCTGGTGGCGGCGCATGCGCGCGCGCACCTTTGCGCCGAGATCCCCGTTGAGCAAGACCTCCACCATCGCGGAGGCGTCCACCACCAGAACCTCAGGCCGGGTCGTCGTCACCGAGCTCGGCACGCGCCTCGTCGATGGCCTCGATCACCCGCTCGTGAGGAATGTTCGCCTTCGGCAGGCGCTCCACACGATCGAGCCAGCGATCGGTCTCAACGCTCGCCAGGGTGCTGCTCAGCGCGTCCTGGGTGATCTTGGAGATGTTCAATTCAGCCTCGCGAGCTTCCCGCGCGAGCTCATCCGGCAGGTACACGTTCACGCGCGCCATGCGCACAGTATACACACATCAGCGTCGCCGCACCCTGAACAGCGCCACCGGCTCGCGGATCCCCCGCAGTCGCCGCTCACCCGCGTCAGACCATCTGTAGGCGCCGGCGACCGACTCGCGCACCGCACGCTCGACCAGCACGCTGCCCGGCCGAGCGACCGCGGTGATGCGACTGGCGAGATTCACGGGGCGCCCGAACCAGTCGCCCGCGCGCGGCAGCGCCTGCCCGAGCGCGGTGCCGGCGCGCAGCTGCGGGAAGTCCTCGCCCTCCGCGTCCGCTGCGTCGACGAGGCTGAGCGCGGCGTCCAGCAACGGCTCAGGCTCCGGCGCGACCAGCATGGCAGCATCGCCGATCGTCTTCACGAGCCTCACCGGCAGCTCGGCCACGCCCGCCGCAAGCCTTTCCAGGCGCACCGCCAAATGCCCCAGCTCGTCGGGCGGCACTTCCTCGCCCAGGCGCGTGAACCCCACGAGGTCGGCGAAGCACACCGCCACCTCGCGCGAGCCCGGCAGGCGCCCGCCCGTGCGCTCGAGCTCGCTCACCACCGCGCTCTGCGTCACGTGGCGCAGGTGCAGCGCCAGCACGTTGCTGACGAGCGGATCCACCAGGGGGTAGAGCGCCGCGGCCGCGGCCGCGTACCTCTGCGCGAGCTCGGGCTCGCTCATGCCCGGCTCGAGCACCAGTTTGAGCGGCACGATGCGCAGGCTTTCCGCCGCCTGCGAGAGCCCGCGGCCGAGCACGCGCAGCAGCTCCAGCAGATCCTCGTCGGAGAGGCCCGCTTCGCGTGCCACGTGCACCATGCGCGTCGTCTCCAGCTCGGCCTCCGTGTACGCCGCCTCCCCCGACTCGGGCGCCGGCAGCCCCATCGCGCGGCGCGCCTCCAGCAGGAAGCTCTCCTCGATGCCGCTCAGCTCTGCCACCTCCGCCGAGGTGTAGCGCTCGGGGCCCACCAGCACGCGGTCGGCCGGCAGGTACACGATCGTTCCGCTCGCCGTCGCGCTGCGCATCTCCCACAGCGGCATGCCTTCGCTCGCGAGCTGCTCGAGCAGCGCCACGCGATCCGCGCGCGCGGCCCCCTCCAGGCCGTCGAGCAGGCCCTCCGCGGCGAAGTCGATCGGCGCTTGCGGGTCGGGCGGGTGAGAGCCCATCGGATGCGCAGCGTACGCGAAGCTCGTAGGCAGGCGTCCGGTGGCGGGCGCAGAATCAACAATCGTGATCGTTCTCGGCATCGATCCCGGGCTTGCCAGCACCGGCTACGGCGTGGTCGCACGCCGCGGGGGCAGATTGTTGGCGCTGGATGGCGGCGTCATCGTCACCCCCGCCGAGATGCCGCCCGAGCGGCGCCTCGCGGACATCCACAGGGACGTGGATGCGCTGCTGCAGGAGCACCGGACCGATGCGCTCGCACTCGAGGAGCTCTATTTCGGGCAGAACGTGCGCACCGCCCTCGCCGTCGGGCAGGCACGCGGCGTGGTGCTGCTCGCGGCCGGACAGCGCGGCGTGCCGTGCGTCGGCTACACGCCCCAGCAGGTCAAGGGCGCCGTATGCGGGAGCGGACGCGCGCCCAA